>JAOZSF010000093.1 GCA_029939815.1 bacterium | reverse complement strand
ACATTTAACGTTTATTTACTGCTTTATACGCATCGCATATCTTAGCAAAATTCGGATCGCAGCAGACTGTCCTGATTTCTTCCTCATACACTTTCCACTTCTCAGGATTGGAAATTGTTCTTCTTTTTGCAGGACACTCTAAAATTATATAACGCCGGTTATACGGATCCATCGCCTTAGCGTAGATTAATAATTTACTATCTGCATAAGGACATTTTGCCTGCTTCTGCAACTCTTTCATTGTTTCTTCCATCGACATAATTTTTTCTTTTTTTTCGGATTATTGGATTATTGGATTCACTTCATAATTGCGTGTTCCTGCTGAAAGTCCGCCTTTGGCGGATTGGCTATTGGATATTCAATTTCTTCATTCCCCACTTCCCGCTGCCTTGCCTGATTACGGTCGGTGGATTTGTTGTTAAATCAATAACGGTTGACGCGCCTTTCTCCGGTGTTTCTTCGGCATCGATTACATAAGCAGCGGATTTTTGTACCGCGGCTGTCATATCAATATTTGTTGGACTCGGTTCGCCACTGATATTCGCGCTTGTAGCCATAACGGGACAACCGCATTCGTTTAAAAAAGTTTGCGCCACGTCACATTCCGGAAATCTTATCCCGGTCTTTACTCCGTTAATATTCAGCAGAAAAGTATAAGGACCCGGTAAATACTTTTTTAAAATTCCGGTAATGTTTTCCGGAAGCTTGCCGGTAATGCTGAACATCATTTCAAAACTTCCAATATGATAAGCAAAAGGTTTATCTTCCACTCTCTTTTTGGCCGTGTAAATTTTCTGAATTGCTTCAGGCATGTCTGCGCGTGCGGCGATACCGTAAACTGTTTCTGTCGGGAAAATTACGATATCGCCGTTCTGAACAGCTTTCGCCGCAGGTTTAATTTTATCAATTAAATCGGTACAATCAGAATTTATGTGAATCGTTTTCATTAAAATAAGACGAATTTGACTTGTTGGACGTATTTGTCCTATAATTTTGAAGCAACATCCTCATCGCTTAACGCAATTATTCGTGCGGCAAGCCATGCTGCGTTCTTCGCTCCGTATTTACCTATTGCAACTGTGGCTACCGGTACTCCGGGCGGCATTTGCACGGTCGAAAGTAGCGCGTCGAGTCCGCCAAGTGTTCCCGCGCTTAACGGCACGCCGATAACCGGCAGTTTGGTGTTTGCGGCTACTGCGCCGGCGAGATGAGCGGCAAGTCCTGCTCCTGCAATTATCACTTTTATTCCCCTTGAGGCCGCTTTAGCTGAATAATCGGCTACTTCTGCCGGTGTTCTGTGGGCTGACATCACATTTACTTCATAGCCGATGCCGAGCTTGTCCAGTGTTTTAAGGCAATCAGCCATAACTGCTTCATCAGAATTACTTCCATAAACAACGCCTACCAACATTTTTTTCATTATAATTCTCCATTTTTAAATTAGTCTTTGCTGAAATATTGCTTTTTTAGTATAATAAAAAAGCTATTATAAGTAAACATGTAATAAATTATAACAAAAAAGAATAGATATGTCAGAAAAAAAACGAATCGTAGTTACCGGGATCGGCTCAATGGCTTGTACAGGCGTTGGTGTAGAAGCAAATTGGGATAATCTGATAAACGGTCGCAGCGGAATTGATAAGATTACTTATTTTGATACAAGTGATTATCGCGTACACATAGGTGGGGAAGTCAGAGATTTAGACCCTACACAGTACGGCTTTACTCCAAGAGACGCGACACGATATGATCGCAGTGTTTTGCTTGGCGTTTCTGCTGCAACGGATGCAATTCGCGATGCAGGTTTAGATTTCGAAACACGAGGTGAAAACCTTGATGTCGGTGTAATCGTTGGAACAGGTATGGGCGGAGTTGCTAATATTTCTAAAATGTCTATGGTTATTGTGGAAAAAGGACCGTCAAGAGTTACTCCTTTCCTCGTTCCTTCAGGAACACCGGAAGTTACGGCTCATACAGTCGCGCTTAAACATGGAATCCATGGTGCTACTTTTGGCGTTAATACCGCTTGCGCTGCGGGAACAGATGCAATTATTACCGCAGTAAAAAGACTCCAATACGGAACTGAAAATATTATTGTTGCCGGTGGGGCTGAATCAGCTGTTTGCGAAATCTCTTTCGCCGCATTCGGTAATATGAAAGCGCTATCAACCTGGGATGGTGACGGAGACCCTAAAAGAGTATCCAGACCTTTTGAAAAAAACCGTTCGGGATTTGTAATGTCTGAAGGCGCCGGAATTTTAATCCTCGAAACTCTTGAACACGCAAAATCACGAGGCGCAAGAATTTATGCCGAAATTGCCGGCTGTGGGCAAACAACTGATGCATACCACATGACAGCACCGGAACCATCAGGTAAATACGTGGCTCTCGCAATGGAAATGGCACTTAAAGAAGCCGGATTACCACCCGAGTCTGTTGGCTATATAAACGCGCACGGAACATCTACTAAATATAATGACAGGACAGAAACCAAAGCAATTAAAAAAGTCTTTGGGGAACATGCTTATAACTTATGCGTAAGCTCAACAAAATCTATGACAGGACACATGGTTGGCGGATGCGGTGGAGTTGAAGCAATGGTTTGTATGAAAGTTCTCGAAACCGGAATCATTCCTCCAACGATTAACTACGAAGAACCGGATCCTGAATGTGATTTGGATTATGTGCCGAACAAAGCTCGTGAAAAAAATGTTACCGTTGTAGCTTCAAGCAATCTCGGATTCGGTGGACACAATGCCGTACTGCTGTTTAAAAAATTCGAAGGATAATTCTAAACGCGAAATGACCGCGTTTGGTTACGCGGTGGTTTGAAAACCGGCTAACCCTAGAAAAAGTCGCCGGTTGTAAATGCTCCGCCGGTAAGTGTATCGGCAGCACCTTTCAGCAAAACGGCAGGAGCGGTCATAAAACCGACAAATCCTCCCACAAAACCTCCACCGGTGGATTTCATTATTCTGGAAAAAGTTGTGTCCTCTTTTTTATCGAAATATTCTATACCGCCGTTTACACCAGCTACAGGACCCAGTATTAGAAACAATGGCGAAGCTAATATTTCAAGTGGTCCGTAAGTGAGATTTTGCCATGTCCAGTCATGATCAACTGTAAACATCGGCACAGGTTTATCCGCCGCAAAGCTTTGCGTTGCTGAACATAAAACAGTAAAAATAATTATTGATGATAAAAACTTTTTCATATCGCCCCGATTGTTTTATTTATTTACTTTATAGATAATTTAATTTTTCACCATTATTATAAACAATTTTACTCAAAAGGTCAAAGTGAAAACTATTCAGGTCGTTGCAGCTGTAATTATTAAAAATAAAAAAATTCTCATCGCACGGAGAAAAAACAGCATGTGCGGGAACCCGGGCTGGGAATTCCCGGGAGGAAAAGTCGAACAGGGAGAAACTTCTCAGCAATGCCTCGTAAGAGAAATTAAAGAAGAATTTGACGTGCTAATCGATGTCGGAAACTTTATAGCGGAGTCTAAACTCAAAATAAAAAATAAAATCATCCACCTTGCAGCTTATGAAGCAGTTGTCTTATCAGGAATCATTACTCCTACCGAACACGAAGAAATAGCATTTGTTATTCCGGATGAATTGTTAAATTATGATTTATTACCGGCGGATGTTCCTATTGCTAAAGAAATAATTAGGGACTGCTCGGAAAACTTTTAGTCCCGTTAGGGACGTAATATTTATAGCATCAAAAATAGATTTTATGGAAAATCAAATAAGCATCTACATTCATATTCCTTTTTGCGAAAAAAAATGCTCATATTGCAATTTTCCGAGCAGTGTGGGCAAAAGCAGTGTGTTTCAATCTTATTTCAGCGCACTCGAGCAGGAAATTATTTCTGTTTCCAATCTTCAAAATATAAAAAATGTTACATCTGTTTTCTTTGGTGGTGGTACGCCTTCAAGTGTTTCGCCAAAATACATTTCAAAAATATTAAAACTCTTACAAAAAAAATTTTTATTTAGTGATTATGCCGAAATAACAGTGGAATGCAACCCAAACTCCATTACTGAAAAATTCGCGGACACAATGATTGGAGCAGGAGTGAATAGATTTAGCATAGGAATTCAATCACTTAATGATGAAGAATTAAAAAGACTTAGCAGACTGCATAATTCAGAAAAAGCGGAATCCGCATATAAACTTTTACGGAATGCCGGCGCAAAAAATATTTCACTGGACTTTATGTACGGAATCCCCGGACAAACAAAAAAATCCTTCAAAAATAATTTGCAACGCGCTGTTAATGAATTTAATCCGGAACATATTTCGCTTTATTCGTTAAGTATTGAACCGGGAACTCCGTTTGCCGGATGGAAAGAAAATAAAACAAAAAACTGGGTGTGGCATGATGATGATACTATGATGAACTGGTTCGTAACGGCAGAAAAATATTTATCGGAAAAATTGTATAATAAATATGAAATATCAAACTTCGCCAAAAAAGGTTTCGAATCAATTCATAATTCCTCCTATTGGGATACTTCAAAAAATTATATCGGTTTTGGTGCCGCGGCACATTCATTTTGCAGCTTAACTCCCGATTCGCCTAAAAGAAGATTTAGAAATATCAAGTCTGTTAAGAAATATATAGAAAGAGTAAATGCAAAACAGAAATTCAGAGTTTTTAGCCAACAGTTGAACGTTAAACAGCAAACAGGAGAAAAAATTTATCTCGGATTACGACTCGCTGAAGGTGTGGAATTAACTCCGGAAGAAACAAAATTATTTGAGAACGAAATAAAACAGCAGATAAAACTCGGCTTGATAAAAAAAATGAAAAAAAATAAAATAGTTCTGACAAAAAGAGGATTCCAAATCGCGAATACCGTAATGGCTGAATTTGTATAAGCGGTCTGTCCGTTCTGACCGTTTGGTCCGTTTGGTCCGTTCAGTCCGTAAAAATATGAAAAAATACAAAACAATAAAAAAACTTTCGTCCTCAGAATACGTGGTCAGTAGATCAAAATTCCTCGGTTTTGCTCTGCCCGCCAATAATACTGAGGAAATTCAAAACCTTATTCGAAAATATTCTTCACGGTTTTCCGATGCAACTCATTGCTGCTGGGCGTATAAAACAGGGTTCCCGGAAAATCCTCAGGAATATTACAGCGATGCAGGCGAACCGAGCGGCTCTGCAGGTCGACCTATATTAGGAATAATTTCGCATTTTGAACTGCAAAATGTTATAATAATTGTAATCAGATATTTCGGAGGCGTTAAACTCGGAATCAGAGGCTTGATTGACGCTTACGCGACATCTGCCCGCATGGCAATTGAGGCATCCGAAATAATCGAAAAACAGCAGATGGAAATGTTTAAACTTCGGCTGCCGTACTCACTTTACGATACGATAAAACATGAAATAGAGATTATCGGCGGAAAACTCATTAATCCGGTTTTTGAATCGGAAATAAATTGTGAAATAAATGTACCGAAAGATAAAGCAAAGACTTTTGTTGAAGAATTGCGCGCAAAAGGCGCGGGAATAACCGTAAATGAATAATTTTAGAATGTTTGCGTCAAAACATACAAAAGGACAATTAGACTATGCATCAGATGTTACTGATGAACAGTTGGTTTATGCTTTCCGTAACGGTGACGAAAAAGCATTTACCGAAATTGTTTTTCGATATAAACATCGATTGACCCGATTGGCGTGGTCGGTCGTCCATAATGAAGATGACGCAATGGATGTAGTTCAGGAGTCATTTATAAAGGTTTATAGAAAACTGCATTCTTTTCAGGGGACATCTAAACTTTATACCTGGCTCTACAGAATCGTAATGAACCATTCAATCGATTATGTCAGAAAAAGACCGGCAGCGATCATTGTTCCGGTTGACGAAATGCTGAGAGAGCCGGCCTCAAAAGATAAATCTATGAGACCCGATATTAATTTGCTTAATAAAGAATTGAATAAAAGAATATTCGAAGCGGTGGATGAATTACCGGAAAAACAAAAAAAAACAGTTATTCTTAGAGAAGTAGAGGATTTGAGCTATAACGAAATCGCTGAAATTATGGGCTGCTCGGTTGGAACGGTAATGTCACGACTCTATTACGCGCGCGAAAAACTCAGAGATATTTTAGAACCTTATGTTAAAGACGGATCATGAAAACATTACATCATAAAAAATTAATCACTAAATTCGTAGATGATTCCGATAAGGTAATCCATCTGCCGGATGAATTGCGTGAACAGGCAACTGCTCAGAAAGAAATTTCATCACTTCTGAAAAATGCCTATTCACACGAATTTAATAACAGTAAACTTGATTATCTTGAACAACGGCTTATAGCTGAAATAAGTCAAATGGAGAAACCTGGAATTTGTGAACGAATAGCAAACCGCCTGGGCTTTATGTTCTGTAAAAGAAAATCTCTTGTGTGGGGATTGACTGCAACTGCTGCAATCGCAATCATCGCTTTATCAACTATGTTTAATAAATCAGTAGTTGCCGAAACACCTGATTATGAATCGTTTGTTATTTACGAAACCGATAGCGGGGATAGTTTCGTCCAATATTTTAAATATAATGTGGTGGAAGAAAATGAAAAATAAACTGCTAATCTTTATAATTTTTTGTTTAATCGCAATGCCGACCGTTGGTATCGCTAATAAGAATGCTGCAACAACAGCAACAGTAAAAAAAGAAAAAGAAAATAAGCGTGTTGCTAATTTGACAAAACCTAAAAAGATAAAATTGAGCATTAGTGCGCGAATACTTTTTGCAAGCAAAACTACTCAGAAAAATAAAAAATCAACCGCAGGATTGAAAAAATCCGAGAAGGAACTTACGGGTTACCTCGATTATAATGACTATAAACTCATTAAATCGGGAAGTAAAACCGTAAAACTAAAAAAATCATTCAAAATAAGGTTCTCTCAAGGCGGATCCGTTAAAATAACACCGCAAAGTTATGAAAACGGACGGATAAGGGCTAAAGTCGTTTGGCACGTCCCGGGAAAAAGTGCTTGGAGCACAACCCTTAATTTCAAAAAAGGCAAACGTTCAATTATTAGCGGGCCGAAAGATAAAAATGGTGGAATGTACTTAATGTCGTTAGAAATTAATTAGGGCTTACTCGAAAATAATATTGCATTTTCTAACTGAATAACCGAAGCAGATGTTTTCC
>JAOZSF010000092.1 GCA_029939815.1 bacterium | reverse complement strand
AAATGCAATGTGGTTTCCTTATTGGCATTTAGTTAAGCTGAAAAAAGGAACAAAATGCAAATATGGTCAATGGGCACCACTTATGGATGATCGTCTTTTTAGCTGTCTTGTCCGTCAAGCAAAGAAAAAAGGTCACAAATTTTGATATGTCAACAATTTATGTTGATTTCAACCGACCAAAAGTGTTGATTGAATTTTTTGCGCATTAGCGGCTTAGCGTAACAATTATTACAGAAGTCCTTGACTCTGGGAATATTAATCGACCCCGAAACTTTGAGTCTTGTAGATGAGAATACATCTAATTTCATTTGAATCTTCGTGGCAGAATTTTTGCCACAAAGGCACCAAGACTCAAAGAAACACAAAGAAGAAAATTTAGTAAAGGGTTCATTTTTAAATTCCTAATTTGATAATTAATAAATCACTTGTTTTATTAGTATTCATCAATGATTATAGCTATTTTGTTCTTTTACGAGTCAAGGACTTCTGTATTAAATATAAATTATATTTATTATTTTATTTAAAATGGTTGAAACTTTTTGTTTCGATTTCTTTATCATCAAGAAATATTTTTACCGGTGACGGTGCTGTTTTACCGACAATAGTTAATTTCAGATTAAATTTTTCTTCAAATTTATTTTGAATTTCTTCCGTTAAAATTTCCGCCGGGAATATACACAAAAGTTCGAAATCTTCACCCTCATTCAACGCGTTTTCAATAGAAAAGCCGGACGTAACAGGTATTTTTTCGGAAAAAAGCTTAATAGATAAATTACTCGCTTTCGCAATTCGTGATGAATCCATTGCAAGACCGTCACTTAAATCCATCATCGCCCACGGTTTAGCGTTTTCAACAAGCCATCTCGCCTCTTCAACTCTCGGGGTGAAAGTTAAATGTTTGTTTGTTTTAAAGGAGCCGCCGAGTGAGCCGGTAACCGCGATCACGTTCCCCGGTTTTGCGGCATCCCGTGTGCAGAGATATTTTTTTTCAACTTTACCGAACAGAGTAATTGTAATTGATAAGATATCCGAGCCGACAGTATCGCCGCCAACTACAGCGACATCAAATTTTTCTGCTGCCGTATTAATTCCTGAAATCAATTTTCTCAAAAAGTCTATCGGCATGTTTTTGGGTAAAGCGGCGGAAATCACCGCGTAATCCGGTATTCCACCCATTGCGGCTATATCGCTGATATTAACCGCCATTGCCTTCCAACCTATTTTTTTTGGAGATGTATCTTTTGTAAAATGAGTTCCTTCAACAATAGTATCTGTTGTAACAAGTTGATAAAAATTGTTTGTTGGAGGAGTTAATACAGCGGTATCATCACCGATTCCTTTAACAACATTCGGTTTATTTTTTAAAGAGCCGGAAAAGAAGCTGTCAGCAATGGAGATAATCTTTTCTTCACCAACTGAAGCGACGGTATCATTTTCCCGGTGTGACAATTGCTGAGACGGGATATTTTCCATATTGATTTAAGAGTTGTCTATAAGAATTTTTTGGATAAGAATAGATTTCATATTTTAATGACGAACCGTAAACTTCCGGTAAACCGAATAATTTTGAAATTTCAATATTTTTAAGTATATTATTGTTACTGGAAAATTCGTTTTCAAATGCCGCGCGAGAAGTTGCCCTTTTAAGTAGTTTTCCGTCAGCGAGTCCTGAAAAGGTAGAAGAAAAAAGTAATCTTAATTTCGATGAGCCTTCTGTTGCGTATTCTTTTGGAAGAATGATATAAGCGTAAATCCACCCTGTATTCCAGCCTTGAAAATCCACAACATTAAAAGAGTTAATAATTTTATTTTTGTTAAAATCCGTCCATTCCGTGTTTAAATTTTCTATTTGATTCAGCAACGCGGCTCGGGCAACTTTTGAGATATAAAGAGGATAATTAGTAGAATTAATTCCGGGAGCCGGTACTCCGCAAACAACAATCGCGTCTGCATTAGGTGAAGCGAATATTCGTGTAACTTGATTTATTGTATTTGTTTTTTCGGGTAATTCAACTATAAACAGCGGCGCGTTAGAGTTAAATTTATATTTTGAGAGTTGACTTTTAAAATAGCCGCTTTTTTCTTTTGTTTTAAAATTTTTCAGCGAGTTTTTTATCGTCTTTATCATTTCTTCTTCGTCAAAATTTCCCGAAATAAGTATTGTCGTGTTTGACGGCGTTACAAAATCATTATAAAAATCAGAAACAATTTTTTGTGAGAGAAGCGGCAGAGAAAGCTGATTGCCGTAAGAATTCAATCTATACGGCTGCGATGAAAAAAAGGATGCGCGAAAAACCGTATCGGCGAGCTGGGGGATATTTGTAATTTGCGCGTCGATTTTTTTGAAGAGTGAATTTATGGCAAAGGATATATTTTTTTCATTTAGTTCCGGAGATGACCAGGCTCTGCACAGTTTTCTTGCTGTTTTTGAAGCTAATTCGGGAATAGTATCAGCGGACAAAGTAAATGTTTGGAAATGGGATCCCGCTTTTGGGAAAACATTGAATTTTTCTTCTTTTTCTTTTTTCTGGAAGAAAAGTTTTTTTGTTTTTTTGTATTTCAATGACTGCATAATTTCAGCAATAACTGAAAAAACGCCATTGTTGTTGTCGTCTTCGCACCAAAGACCTCCAATACCTGTAAAAGATAAATTAACTACCGGAGAATCAGGAACTTTTCTTAAAAGAACCTTAACTCCGTTTTTTAATAGTATCTGCCGGACAGGAATGTGAGTTTCTCCAAGAAGCGCCCGTTCGCCGCGAAGAAGCTGGTTTTTAGGTAAACCTAAGATTTCATCACTACTTCGTGACGGCGAGAGTACGGCGACAGAAAGCCGTTCGGGCACGAAATATTTTTTACACACGGCGGTAATTTTTTGTGGAGTAATATCGAGGAGATTTTTTGCGTTGATTTCCGGATAATGGGGGTTGCCGAGTCTTAATGCCGACTTACCGACAAAATCAGAAATAAATTCCGGAGAGTTCATGGATTCAAGATAATCAATAAAGAACTTCAATTTTTTTTGCTCAATTATTTCTTTGTTCCAAGTGCGGGTTGAAAGATTAGTTAAATATTTTTCAATTGCACCTGCGGCACGAGCTGCGGAAGTTTCATCACATGAAAATGAAATAATAAATTCTTCCGGATTGTTTGGTAGATTCAGCAAAGAAATTTTCAGATTACTAAAGGTTTCGGTATTTTCTTTAAGACGGTTTTCAATTTCTTTTCTTTTTAAGATTTTAGACAATAAGTATAATGCCGCGGTATCCGGATGTCCGGCGGTTGTTGTTGAAAAACCTACCGAAACATAGCTTTGAGTAACATTCCCGTGCTGTTCAAGCCATCGTGGAGCGGTTTGAATTGGGGTCTCGAATTTTTCAGGTAAGACGCCTGTTGTGTTTGGGATATCAGCAAACGCTTTTTTAACAAGTGAAGATACATTTTCAGGGTTAACATCTCCTGCAACAATAATGATAAGATTATCGGCGACAAAATATTTTTTATAAAAAGCGGTTAAATCATCGCGGGACAAATTATTAAGCATCGAAACGTTTCCTTTTATGGAGAATTTAACCGGATCCCACATAAAAGCGGTTCTTCTGAACAATGTATTGAGTTGTTTTTGCGGGTTATTTTTTTCAAAGAGAATTCTATCAATTAGTACATCGCGGGTTTTCGTCCATTGTTTTTCAGAGAATTTTGTATTACAGAGTTCATCGGCAAATTTTTTAATAATTAAAGGAAGATTTTCTTTAACTGAATTTGCTGAAAAAGAAATAGAGTCATAATAGGTTTCTGAACTTAATTTTGTAAATGTATCTTCTGAATCTGTAAAACTCTTTTTTATGTTATCGTAAATAATCGATTGTACCGCGTGAGCGAGTCCCGACCCGCGATTTGAGTTTTCGCCGAAAGCGCCGCCTCGAAAATATATTTTTACGGAAACAACGGGCGAGCGTGGAATTTGTACCACATAAGTTTTAATTCCCGATCCGGTAATATCAGAGAAAATAGTTAACGGAGGGCAGTTTGGATTTGCCGCTGCAGCAGTAAAAGAAGATACAGCGAAAAAAATTATTGCGAAAAATAAGATTAATGGGGGTGGGTTCACGTGGTAATTTATAGCGCGTTTGTAATTGATGTAATTAATGCAGAGGCGGTTTCATTGTCAAGCGTTCCTTGAGGCCATGGCCAGCAGATTCCGTCATCACTGTAACGGGGAACAACGTGTAAATGAACATGGGGTATAATTTGCCCGGCTGTTTTTCCTGAATTAATAATAAAATTTATTCCATCGCACTTCAGCGTTTTTTTTGCTGCCGCGGCAAGTTGTGTGGCTAAAGTCATTAATTTTGCCATTAGTTCTTCCGGAGCATCTTCAGCAAATTCAAAGTGTTTTTTTGGAATGACAAGGAAATGTCCTTTAGTTATGGGCATTATATCAAGAAAAGCGACCGCGTGATCGTTTTCCGCTAATTTATGGCATGGAATTTCACCATTTATAATTTTACAAAAAATACAGTCCATTGTCGTGCCGATTGTTGTATTCCCCCTTTATAAAGGGGGCTAGGGGGATTTTATCAGGCACTCGGAAGTAATTTCCTCTAACGAGCAAATTAGATTTCAGAGTGTTTGCTTGTTTTTTCTCGTGAGTGTTATTTATTGCTTGCTGCTATTTTCCTTCTCATTGCTCATCAAGAGATAATCATCATACATTAAACAATAAATTTGCGCAAAGCGGAAATTTTACTATAAGTGATTTGACATAAAAATTGCTATCAATAGACGAAAAGACATTAATCCCGAAATACACACACCTATAATTCCGGGAATGGAAACATTCCCCCATTGCGGCGGCACATGCGCCATGATTATTAATGAAGAACTTAACAGCACCGAAGCATTAACAATTGCATAAGCGAGTCGATTGGCATCACGGTCCCATGTTTTAATCACCGGCAGGAGAGATTTTGTTTCGAGGTCGATTTTCACTTCACCTCGTTTAATAAATTTAAACACTTCGCGAATTTCTGACGGCATTTCACGGAGCAGCTGATAGAACTCTAAAGTTGTTTTCCCCATATCGCTTGCCAATCTTCGCGGGTCATAGCGCTGCTTAATTAAGCGTTCGACATACGGTTTAACATAGTCCATAAAAACAAATCCCGGCTCAAGGTCTCTTGCGATACCTTCGATAGTAGCAATTGCTTTAATAAGGAGATAATATTCCGGAGGCAGTTTAATTCCGTTATTAATAAACAAATTAAGAAGGTCCTGCAATATTTCCCCGGCATTCAGCTGGTCAAGCGGCATATAAGCATAAGTATTAACAAATCGGAGAATCTCCCGTTTTAATCTGACGAGGTCAGTTATTTCATCCGGATTAGTAGCAACATTAAGAACAGATCTTGTAATCTGCTCCTCATTTTTCTGAATAATATTTACAAGAACTTCTGCAAGGGCTTCCTGATTATGTCTATCAAGATTGCCCATCATTCCGAAATCGATAAAGCACAATTCTTTATTTTCAGTAACGAAGAGATTTCCCGGATGGGGGTCTCCGTGAAAAAAGCCGTCTTGAAAAATTTGCTTTAAAACCGCGTTAGTGCCTGTAACAGCAATTATATGCTTATCAACCCCATCCTTTTCAAGTTTATCTAATTCACTGATTTTTGTTCCGCGAATGAACTCTGTTGTAAGAACCGCGCGGGATGAATGTGAACGATAAACTTTCATCGCGTGAACATTCTCAACCTCCTGCAGGTTTTCGGCAAATCTTTCGATATTGTGAGCTTCGAGATGAAGATTCATTTCATCATCCAGCTGCCGTGCAAATTCTTCTATAATTGAAACCGGCTGGATGATTTCTAATCCTCGAAAATGATTCTCACCAATTTTGGCAAGATTTATCATGATTTCGATGTCCACTTCAACTATTCTCTCAATATCCGGACGCTTAACCTTAACGGCAACTTCTTCACCACTCTGAAGTACCGCTTTGTAAACCTGTGCTATTGACGCGCTGGCAATTGGCTTCGGAGAAATTTCTTTGAAGAGTTCATTCATTTTCCCGTCAAGTTCGTATTCAATAATTTTGTATGCTTCTTTGGACGGATATGGCGGCACATGGTCCTGAAGTTTTGTGAACTCTTCAATTAATTCCTGAGAAATCAGGTCGGGACGAGTGCTGAGTATTTGAGCGAATTTGATATACGTTGTTCCCATTTCCTCAACAATAAGCCGAATCCTTTTTGCGCGCGGGATAGATTTTATTTCCTGTGGCGGTTTGCGTGTAAAAGCACTTTTCCCCATTTCGATATAATGGGAAAGGTTTAACGAGTCAACGATATCGTCAAAACCATATTTGATTAAAATGGTAATGAGCTGACGATAGCGATTAATGTGCCGATATGTACGGCCAATAGAATCGAAAGGAGTTTTCATTAAGCAGGTGCCGGTTAGTATTTTGAAATTAAAGGAAATTAAGGAATCAAAACACTAATCATCATTTTTTTGTTTTTTTCTTTGCGGCTTTTTTCTTTGCTGTTTTTTTTGCGGCTTTTTTCTTTGTTGTTTTTTTTGCGGTTTTTTTCGCCGGTTTTTTAGACGTTTTTTTGCCTTCTACTTTTTTCTTAAGCGCGTCAAATTCTTTTTTAAAAATAGGAGTAACGGAATCCATGGATTTAGCCGCGTCTTTTACTATTTTTGTAAATTCTTTTTCTAAACCAACTCTAGCTTTTTCTCCTTTGTTAATAACTTCTTTAACAAATTTTTGGCTTTCTTTTTTGCTTGTTCCTGCTTTTTTCTGAACTTCCGAAACCATTTTCTCTATTTGTTGTTTGCCGGTAACGCCAATTCCGAGGCCAAGTGCGAAAGCTTTTTTAATAATATTGTCCATAATAATCTCCAGTGAGGGTTAATAAGTATTTTAAATAAATTTTTCTATTTCGTAACTTTACTTCCTATTGTAACAAAATTCAATACTAATAACAAGAGTTTTTCAATTATTGGGTGCATGGAAACTTTCGGGATTGGTTAATGGAGGGTCAGCATCCATTCCATGAATTTTTTGCAACGGATTTTTCTGTATTCTGTAGCCGACCTCGCTGAGGTCGGATTTCTCTGCAGTTAGCGGCAACGTGGCGGCCTAAGAATTTCGGGTTGGCTGCGGAGGGCGGTCTTGTTTATTTCCGGATATTATCT
>JAOZSF010000091.1 GCA_029939815.1 bacterium | reverse complement strand
AATTAACGCTGTGCCGACAAACGCGGCAATAGGAACGGCAAGCAGCCAGATTATAGCTGCGGATTTTATTTTTCTGTCAACTGCAACGAAAACTTCATCCCCGATCCGCGTGTTTGGCTGTGCCATAGCGGTTAAAATCATTGTTTGGGAATCTTTACCCGCGAGGCATAATCCGCAGGCTTTGCACGCGCTATTTTTTTTCAATAAAATTGTAGCGATGCCATCTTTGATTTTTATTACTTTACCTTTTTCATTCATAGTTTAATATTTTTAGACACTAATTACACGAATTTACACGGATTTTTATATTTACTTTTACCACTCAAAACACTAAAATCACGAAATCAATACTCTTAATATTAAATAAATAATTAAAATTTCGTGTGCTTTGTGTGTTTCGTGGTTTCGTTATAAATTTCTCTTTTTGATATTCCGGTAAGAGCAGAAATTATTTTTGCAATTTTCGTATGCGGTAAATCGCTTATTTTCTGGATTTTATCCACCATTTCCGCTAAATTATATTCCGCTTTTTTATCCTCATGTTTTGGTGCCGGAGCAATAACGATTACACATTCACCCCTAACTTCACCGTCAGAGAAATGACTGATGATTTCTTTAGCAGACCCGCGAATAACTTCTTCATGGATTTTTGTTAATTCGCGTGCAACTGCAATTTTCCGCGAGGAATCAATTTTAGAAATATCCTCCAACGTTTTCAAAATCCGTTTTGGACTTTCAAAAATTATTGTTGTTATCGATTCGCTTAATGCCGATTTTAAAAATTCTTTGTACTCATTTTTATCACGCGGAGCAAAACCGAGGAATCGAAATTTGTCTGTAGGCATTCCGCTCATAACGAGAGCTACTTCAACCGCTGATGCGCCCGGAATGCAAGTATATTCGATATTTTCTTCCCAGAGCTTTTCGGCGAGAAGTTGTCCGGCATCAGAAATTAACGGCATTCCCGAGTCGGAAACCACGGCGATAGATTTTCCTTCTAAAAGTTTTGTGATAATTTTTTCTGTTCCGGCGCGTTCATTATGCTGGTGGAAACTGAATAGTTTAGTTTTTATGTAGAAATGAGTTAATAATTTTCGTGTACGGCGAGTATCTTCGGCGGCGATAAAGTCAACTTCATTTAAAACCTCAAGCGCGCGCGGCGATAGGTCAAGCAAATTTCCTATTGGTGTGGCTACAAAGTAAAGCATGGAGAAATTACGAATTACGAATTACAAGTTACAGTTGAATTATAACAAAACAAATTACTTTTTACAATAATGCGAGGATTCCGGAATAGACGGAAATTTTCACCCTGCTCAAATTTATTTTTTTTGTCCGACGGCGAGGATGCTTTGCGCGAAGTCGGTATGGAGAAGTTCTAATAATAATTTATACCGCCACGCAGTAAATTTCTTTTTCCAATTCATTTTAGTTAAACGGAAAATTTCGATTTCCGATAATCCAGAGTGACCAAGCAGTCCCGCAAGGTCGTAATAATGGATTGGCATTTTATGAGTAAAATCCCGCCAGAAAATGTTTGGATGATTCGCGTTAGGGGTTGCCACAGCGACAAATCCACCGTTTTTTGTCAAAGAAAACAAATCATTAACAAAGATGATTTTTTCTGCCGCGTCAAGGTGTTCAATTACTTCCGCAGAGACAACGAGATCGAATTTTTCATCAATTGATTTGAGATCATAATAATCGTGAGATTGTTTTTTGTCAATATCCTGGCTTTTATAGTCGAACAGATTCTCAACCGGTTTGAGTTTTTTAAGAAGGTCTTTTTTTCCCGCGCCGACATCGAGCAGCGAAATTTTTTCTGATGAGTTTTCTTCGGCAAGTTTTTTTATTTGCGGGATCAGCCACGCGGCAAGAGAATCAATAATCGGTAATTTCTGCACACGGGGGAATTTTTTTCGGAAATTTTGCCGCCATGTATGAACTTCCGACCAGTTAATTTCGTTATTCGTTTGGTTCGCAGACAAAAGGCACCTCCACATTTAAAGAGTTTTTGTTTAAGTCGGCAGGAAAAGCCGGAAAATTAGCTTGCTGAATGGCCGATTTTGCCGAGTCATCAAGGACTGAAAAGCCGGATCTTCTTACAATTCTAACATTACTTACACTGCCGTTTTTACTTAGAGTAAACGCGATAGTGCACTGAGATTTTCTCGGTACAAGAGCAGCACTCGGCGGAGTCCAGACATTATCAATTGCTGTAAGAATATTCTGCTGAAAAAAATTGTTTATTATCGTCGCTTGAGCACCGGAAGCTCCGGCGGTAAATCGAGTTGCCCGTACGTACGAATCCATTTTCTTTTTCAGGTCTGAACTTTCCTGATTAAGCGAGCGTTCGAGTTCTTTAAGTTTTTCCCGAGATTTTTTAAAGGCGTCTTTGGATTTGAAGTCCGGTTTTTGGTAAACAGTTTTTGGCTTAGGCTTTGACTTCCATTTAACGAAACGAGTTTTATTAGTAACCACCGGTTTTCTTTTAATAATTTTCTTTGGTGGAGGAAGAATTTTTCGTTTTATGAGCTTAGGTTTCGGCTTAGGTTTTGGTTTCGGCTTAACCTTTTTTTTCGGTTTTGGTCTTGGTTTCGGTTTAACTTTCTTTTTCGGCTTAGGTTTAGGTTTTGGTTTCGGCTTAGAAACTTTCTTTACAGGCTTAGGTGTCGCTTTTTTAGCCGGAGGTGTGTATGCCTTTACCGGTGGAGCGGAAGGTAATTGAACAAGATTAACGCGGAACTGTTTTTCTTTCGGCGTTTTAATTGTGGGAACCTTCCAGCAAAGAATTATCAACAGAACAATGGCGCTTCCGTGAAGAATAAGCGATGGAACAACAAACTCTTTTGGTCTGAATTTCATTCTGCCTGGGTTGCGAGAGATAAAGTGGTGATACCTGCTCCGCGAACAACATCGAGCACTTTTATTACTGCGGCGTATTTAAAGTCTTTATCTGCTCTTATAATCACAGCGACTTTAGGCTTTTTTTGTTTTATCGCGGCAAGCGTTTCTCCGAGAGCTTCGTAAGGATGAGTTCTGTTCATTCTCTGTTCATTAACAAAAATAACGCCTTTTTTTTCTCCGTTTTCGATAATGCCGTGAAGGCTGACGGTTACCGGCTCTTCGGGTTGTTCCAAGCGTGTGGCAGAAGCTTTCGGCAAATCGACATCGATTCCCTGCTCAATGATAGGAGCAATAAGAATAAAAACGATAAGAACGGTCATTGTTACGTCAACGAGAGAAGTAACATTAATATCCGCGCGGGGAGATTGTCTTCTTTGCAGGAGTAAACTCACAGTTCCTGTTCCTCCAGAATAAGGTGTTGAAGTTTAGTAATAAGTTCACGTGAGAATTTTTCCATAAGAACTAACTGTTTATTTACACGACCGCGAAAATAATAATAAAAAATCGCCGCGGGAATTGCCACAACTAATCCGGCAATTGTTGTTGTCAGCGCGACAGAAATTCCCGGCGCAACGGTACTGATTGTGCTCGAGCCTGTTTGAGTCATTCTTCTGAACATAACCATAATCCCCCAAACCGTGCCGAGAAGACCGAGAAAAGGAGAAATGGTTGATGTAACGGAAAGAAAATTCAACCCTTCTTCAAGAGTAACAACTTCTTCCGCTACGTACGAATCAAGAAGTTTTTCTGTTGAAACAATAGCTTCCGGACGAACTTTTTCACGAACGAGAAGATTATCGCAGCAGACACGGTAAAGTTTGTACAAGGGCAGCGAAGAACTTTCAGGGAAATCTCTGAAAAGTTGTAAGAAATCGCGTGCGAACTGAGCGTTAAATCCGCGAAGTCTTTTATATATTTTTTCATTACCGAGGTCAATAGTTTTCATTGAGAGCAATTTGGCGAAGATAAGCCCCCACATATAAACCGAGATAATTGCAAGAGCAAAAATAATTAATTTACCTGCGATATCGAGGCTTTGAAAAATTTCAATTAAAGCTGAAAGAGGTCCCATTTGTTTTTTTCTCCATTTAATTTAGTGATTGGTTAATTTGAAAATCCGGTAATTTTACAATTCTGCAATTACCCAATCCTCTCAATTCCGCCCATGTACGGCTGCAAAGCTTTCGGAATTAAAATTGATCCGTCAGCCTGTTGATAATTTTCAAGAAGCGCGATCCATGTTCTGCCTACGGCAATTCCCGACCCGTTCAATGTATGAACGAATTTCGGCTTTCCGCCGTCTGCGGGGCGGTATCGTATATTTGCTCTTCTGCCCTGGAAATCATTACAATTTGAGCATGAAGATATTTCTCTGTAAGTGTTTTGACCCGGCAGCCAAGCTTCGATATCGTAAGTTTTAGCGGCAGAAAATCCCATGTCAGCTGTGCATAGAACGACAACGCGATAGGGGATTTCAAGTCGTTTCAAAATTTCTTCCGCGCAATTAGTCATTTTTTCTAACGCATCGTTTGACGAGTCCTGCGGCACAATATTCACAAGTTCGACTTTATCGAACTGATGAACGCGTAAAATTCCGCGGGTGTCCTTTCCGTAAGAGCCGGCTTCACTTCTGAAACAGGGAGTGTAAGCGGTATATAATTTCGGTAAATCTTTTTCTTCAAGAATTTCACCGGCGTGAATATTTGTAAGAGGAACTTCCGCTGTAGGAATTAAATACATTGGATTTTCACTTTGCAGACGGAAAAGATCTTCTTCAAACTTTGGAAGCTGACCCGTTCCGCGCATTGTGTTTGCGTTAACAATATACGGCGGAGCAAATTCGGTATAATTATTTTCGCCGGTTTGAATATCAAGCATGAAATCCACCAACGCGCGCTCAAGACGAGCTCCTAATCCGCGAAGCAGACTGAAGCGTGACCCGGCAAGTTTTGCCGCGCGTTCAAGGTCTAATATGCCGAGGTTTTCCGCGAGTTCGAAATGTTGTTTAGGTTCGAAATCGAATTTTTTTGGTTCGCCGAATTTCCGAATTTCAGCATTATCGTTTTCGCCTTTTCCTGTTGGAACAGAGTCATCAGGGATATTAGGAATCCGCAATGAAATATTTTTGAGATTTTTCTGTATTTCGTCAAGTTCCGAGCTTGAACTTTCAAGTTCTTTCTTTATTTGCTGGACTTTCTGCTGAAGTTCATCTGCGTCTTCTCCCGCGCGTTTTTTCATTCCGATTTCTTTGGAAAATTTATTTCTGTCCTGCTGAAGAGCTTCCGTTTCAGTAATGAGCGTGCGCCGTTTTTCATCAAGCGAAATAAATTCGTCAAGAAGTTCGGCTAATTTTTTATAAGCTTCACCTTCGGCGTGTCTTGTGAGTAATTTATTGCGGATTTCGTTGAAATTTTCTTTAAGTAATTTTGTATCAAGCATTATGTCAAAGTTTTAAGGTTTTAAGGTTAACCCCGGCATACGCGGGGCGCTTGCGCGAGGTCAAAGGTCAAAGGGATTTTTCCATCGCGTAATTTATCATTATATCCAGTAATTCGCCGAATGACATTCCTACCGCTCTGGCAACTTGCGGCACGAACGAAGTTTCTGTCATTCCCGGTATTGTATTTGTTTCAAGAACGAATAAATTACCGTTATTTGAGAGCATAAAATCTGTTCTGCTTACTCCTTCGCATAAAAGTATTTCATGACATTTCACGGCGATGTTCTGAATTTCTTTTGCGAGCAAGGCATCAATTCGAGCCGGAGTGATTTCTTCAGTCGCACCAACTGTATATTTAGCTTCGTAATCGAAGAACTCGCTATTCACCGGAACTATTTCCGTAACGGGCATTGGCTCAGCTTTTTCGCCGAATTTTTTATTAATCACCACACAAGTAAATTCGTTTCCTTTTATATATTTTTCTACCAGGATTTGTTTGTCGATATTCCACAACTCTTTCAAAGAATTTTCTAACTGCTCAATATTCTCAACGATTTTAATTCCAAAACTTGAGCCGAGTTGCGGCGGTTTAACGATCATTGGAAAACCGAACTCCGCGTTTTGGATTAATTGTTCTAAGTCATCAGATTTCTGAAGAACAATCCCGGCTGGGATTTTAATATTATTGCATTTATAAATCTGCCGCGTGATTATTTTGTGCATCGAAATCGCTGAACTTAAAACCCCGCTGTGAGTATATGGGATTTTAAGTGTTTCAAGGAATCCCTGGATAATTCCGTCTTCACCGCCCCGGCCGTGAAGTGCGAGGACAGTGGCATCGATGTTCCATTTTTCCAATTCGGAAAACGCGCTGATAAAAGTTTTTGTTTCAATTTTTTGCAAAATTTCATCATCCGGTTTTGTTTCCGGAGGAAGGATTTTCACTTTGCTTTCAGGAGTAATAATAACTGCTCTTCGGCAATATTTTGAATTGTCAAGGTTATCAAAAACGGCTTTCCCGGATTTAATTGAAATTCCGTGTTCATGACTCCAGCCGCCCATTAGAACAGCGATGTTATGTTTATTAACTATTCCCATACAGACGAATTTTCAGTTTCGTTGGTATTGTTATTTTCCGCGAAGGAAATATTAAGTCGTGAAGTAGTGTTGCTGAACCACGGAACACGTTGTTCTATTTTGCCGAGAACATCACCGCCGATATGATACGCTTTTGAATCGTCAAGCCATTTGTTGTAATGTTCGTAACCCTGTTCCGAGGTAAAACTTGCCACGTAAGCTTTGGAAATTTCCAGAACAAGAATTATCGCGAGAGCAACAATACCGCCTTTGGCCGCTCCGGCGAGAAAGCCGAAGAATCTGTCACTGAGTTTAATAGAGAATGAGACCATGAATTTTCGTTTAATCATTTCCATAATAATGCCGGAAATAAAGTAAGCGAAAACGAAAATAAATATTGCGGCAATAAACCCAATGACATTTATATCGACGTCAATTTCAGGATATTTTTCCGCCAGCAGTCCGAATGAATATTCCGCAACACGTCCGCGCAGGAAATAAACGGCGATCACGCCGCAGCCGGCGGCCGCGAGAGAAATGATTTGTGACCAGAAACCTTTTATAAACCCAACGAGAGTAAGTAAAAGAATAACGACTATAATTCCTATATCGAGTTGCATGATTATTATTCCTTAATTTTAAATTGTTATTTACGGTTAAATAAATAATACCGAAAATCGATTCGTTTTGCAAGAATGAGAAAAAATTGGCTGCTAATGCGATAATTAGAGGTTACTCGAAAAGGTGCTTCAGTCCTGAAAGGACATAACATGAATAGCCCCACGT
>JAOZSF010000090.1 GCA_029939815.1 bacterium | reverse complement strand
TGCCAATTAGTGAAATCGAAGGGGCAACCGGAACGGTTACATTTGTAAACACATATTTCACTAATATTATTCACACGGCGGAAGTAGTAATAGTCCCGGAACCGGTTTCTATTTATCATTTATCATTTATCATTTATTATTTATTAAGTAAGAGGAAATTTATCCCGAGGGGCTAACGCTCGAATTGGATTAATTCCCCTCTTGAGAGGGGTGCCCTTTAGGGCGGGGTGTGTTCTTTGGAATATTGGAAGGAAATTCATACCGAGAGGCTAGCGCTCGAGATGAATTTCCTGACTAACAAAAACTTAACATTATGAAAAAATATTGTATTTCAGCTCTTTTTATTGCATGGATTGCCGTTATGTCATCTTTTTCTTATGGCGGCACAAAACAATTCTTTGATTTTAAAAAAGCAAAATTCACCGCGCAGATGACAAACGTGACATCGGTGATAATTGTTTTTGAGGAAGAAAACTCAAAAACAATAAACTCCAAAATTCAAAAAATAAATTCCAAACAAATTTCAAATATAATCCCTGTCTTCCCTGACACGCAGATGAAGCGAGTAGCTCAATCAAGTGGAGGTAAACTATCCCGTGCGGCAAGAAACATTCAAAACATGTATTCTGCCGAGATAGTCAAAGACGCAAATATTGCCGATGTTTTAAAAGAACTCAACGCGATGCCGGAAGTTAAATACGCAGAACCCAACTATCCTTTAGAACTTCTTTCTACGCCAAACGATACGTTTTACGATTTACAATACGACTTGAATAACACAGGTCAGACTTTTCCTATAATGGGCGGTGGAACTGATAGTGGTACTCCGGGAGCAGACATTAATTGGCAGACCGCTTATTCCGCCGGTATGCCGTCCAATGAAATTATTGTAGGCGTAATTGACTCCGGTGTGGATTATAATCATGGAGATATTTCTAACCGGATGTGGAGAAATCCTGACGAAATTATTAACGGCATTGATGACGATTTTAACGGATATGTTGATGACGTTTACGGTATAAATATTGCCTATGGAACCGGAGATCCGATGGATGACCATGGGCATGGAACTCATTGTGCCGGTATTATTGCCGCGGAAACAGATAATAATTACGGTATTTCAGGCGTAAATCCTAACGCTAAAATCATGGCGCTCAAATTTATGGATGCTAACGGAAAAGGAGATACTCGTAACGCTATCGAATGTTTGATTTATGCCGTTTCAATGGGCGCAAAAGTTGTTAATTGCAGCTTTGGCGGTGGTGGCTTTCTACAGTCTTTTTATGACGCTATTGAATTCGCAAATGAACAGGGATGCGCTGTCGTTTGTGCCGCGGGAAATAACGGTGCAAATTTAATGATCTATCCTTCTGCTTATCCTAACACCCTTTGCGTTGGCGCTACTGACGAAAATGACGAAATAACGAGTTTTAGTAATTACGGAAGCTGGCTTGATGTTATGGCGCCCGGGCAGGATATTCTTTCTCTGAAAACAAGTGCGTACAGCGGGCAGAATTTCAGCAACGAGTTCCTGGTTGTAAGTGGAACAAGTATGTCTTCACCTTGTGCAGCAGGTGTTTTATCGCTGCTAATGTCTGCTAATCCGGGACAGCATCCTTTCCTTTATCAAAATGTTTTGAAGGAAGCTTGCGACGATATTTACGGAATCGGAATTAATACTAATCTTACTGGTTGGCTTGGCAGCGGTCGCGTTGACCTTCCGGCGACTTTGGCTTATGATGAAACTAACGCTTTTATAGAAGCAAGATTATCAGTAGAAGGAAATTTCGGCACGGCACAAATAGTGCCGGGAGAAAGCGCTGATGTAATCATTAAAGCCGGATTATGGCGATATGGAATGGACAATTTGTCTGTCAAACTGACTGGGAAATCTTCCGGTATTTCTTTTCCTAAAGGAAGTTCATACACGCTTGGGAATATGGAGGGATATTCTGTAACAAATCTTCCGCAGGATACTTTTGCGGTTAAAGTTAACAGTGATACCGATTGGGGCTCTATCGAATCTTTTTATGTTCAACTGCTGCGTGGAACAAATATAATAGACAGAAAAAAAATATATGTTCAGGTTTACAGCACAGAAATTTCTATCTTCTCTATCGCGGATGTGGATAACGATGATGTTAAAGAAATTATCGGACAATACTCTGCTTCTATCTTTTGTTTTGATAATGTCGGCGGATTGAAATGGATGGCAAATCTCCCTTACGAGTCTTTTGATGCTATTGTTGATATCGTGCCGGGAGATTTTGACGGTGACGGGACTAATGAAATCGCTGTTGCTGTCTCCAGTCTGTTAACGATGGGACATGGAAAAATACATATTGTTCGCGGAGACGGATCATACTGGAAAGAAGCAGGCAGTATGTACGGATATAAATCGCTTGCGGTTGCCGACCTGAACAATGATGGAAAAGATGATCTTATTGCTCACTGCAAAACCGGGCAAAGCGGCAATTATATTTTAAGAGCTTACAATATTGACGCCGGAAATATTCTTTGGGATGCAGATCACTACAATTACGATTTAACTCAACCCGCTATTGGTGATGTTGACGGCGATGGAACAAGCGAAATCGTTTTTTTCGAGTATCCGGGCGATGAAGAAGCTAATCATGCTTTTATCAAAGTGATAGATTTTGCCGGTGTAGAAAAGATGAATTATGAAGTAGATTTTTTTGACAGTTATGTAAGCAAACCTTCGCTCGGTGATTTTGACGGCAACGGAACACTTGAAATTTGTGCCTCCGATTCTATTCCTGAAAGTGTAAATTTTATTATTTTTGATTTAGTTAAAGGTGAACTTTTCCCAGGATTTCCAAGACAACTTAATATGGATGTCAGAACTCCTGTCCTCGCTGATTTAGACCAAAACGGCGATTTAGAAATTGTCGGTATTGATAGCAATGCAAAAGCTCTTCGTGCAATTAATCACGATGGGTCTTCCGTAAGCGGATTTCCAATTTATGACGAAAATATTCAGACCGTTGTTTCTATTGCCGTATCAGATGTTGATGGAAATAATAAACCTGATATTTTATACCTTACGCAAATTGTCAGAAATCCTGAAGAAGATACTGAATCTTATACCGTCGTTGCACGAGATTATAATGGTCTGCTCGTTCAGGGTTTTCCTGTTACGCATACACAGACCGACCAGGAGTTTGAGCACGGCAACCAATTCTATGTCGCCGTTGATTGGCTGGAACAGGGATTTGGAGGAGGAAAACCCGATGTTGTCGTTTTTTCTACCGCGGAAGCCGGTTTGCATACCTACACTCCGGGAGCACTTTTTTCTGAACACGCAAACGACTGGCCGGCGGCAAATCATGACTGGCGACACTCTTCATGCCATAAATTTGACAGTGTTGCTCTATCTGCGATTTTTATATCTACAAACAGAATAGGTATCGGTTCACTCTCTACAAAATTCTTTTCTAAAGTGGCAGCTGAAAATACTAACGGATTACAATATTTCTGGGATTTTGAAAATGACGGAACTATAGATTCTAATGATGCAAATCCTTCTCATACTTTTTCTGAAGGTACGTTTTCCGTTTCGCTTACTGTTTCTAATTCCGCAGGAGAAGGATTTACAACTATAAAACCCGATTATATTGAAGTATTTCCCGCATCAGGCGTTGTTGCGGATTTTTCTGCTGCACCTGTTTCCGGAGACGCTCCTCTGACTGTAAATTTTACTGACAAATCTCTTTACAACCCGCAATCCTGGAGCTGGGATTTTGATAATGACGGAACTATAGATTCAACTGAACAAAATCCGTCTTTTCTTTATACTAATTCAGGAAGTTTCTCCGTTAAACTTTCCGTTGAAAATAATTTTGGTGGAAGCAGCTCTTCTGATTCAATTACAAAAACTAATCTTATTGTTCTTTCTTCAGAAATTAATAACATTACAAACCATTATGTCGCGCCGGGCGGTTCGCATTCTTATCCTTTTAAAAACTGGAATGAAGCAGCAACAAATATTCAGGATGCTGTTGACGCTGCTACCGCCGGACATAACGTCATCATCGGAAACGGAATTTATTCTCCTTTTTATACTGTACATGACGATATAGTTATCAGAAGCGAAAACGGTCCCGAAGTTACGATTGTTGATGCTGAACACCAACGTTCCTGCATGATGATGCGCAAGAATGTCCTCGTAAACGGCTTGACTTTCAAAAATGGTCTCGCTGCATCCGGGGGAGGAATTTCCGCTGATTCCTGCACTAGCATTATCCAAAATTGTGTCTTTGAAAATAACGCTACGCTGTATAACTTTTTCTTCTACGGACTCGGCGGCGGAATCAACGTTGGCGATGTTCTTAGTTCTTACCCGACTGTCATCACTATTGAAAATTGCGTGTTTTCCTCTAATACCGCCAAGAGCGGCGGAGCATGTTATCAGGGGGGCAAAGGTGAACTTACTGTTGACAGATGTGTTATGTTTGATAACTGGTCGCTTAACGGCGGCGCTGTAATTAACGGCGGCGATATTCATAACTCTCTCGCTTATCGTAATTCAGGACCGGTTATTCTTGGCACTTACGGCAAAATTGATAACTGCACCATTGTTGATAATTCAAGCGAACTCGGCGCGATTGACGCTTCGGCTGTCAGGAATAATATTTCTTATTTTAATACCGGAAAAGGCGGAAACTGGCGCATTAAACTTACTAACGATGCTTATTATATCCTTAATAACTGCACTACTCCGGAAGGTATTGCCGGCGCCGGAAATATTACTAATGACCCTCAATTTGTTAATCCGGCGTTGAGGGATTATCGTGTGCACGGAAGTTCGCCCTGTGTTGATTCCGGCTCAAACTTTTACGAAAGGGTATTTAAAAAAGTTAATTCTATTAATTTTGATCTTGGTGTTCCGGAAAAACTTACTCCCGGAAATTGGAATAATGTTACTAATTATGATGACGAATACATTTTGCCAAATGCGATTTACACTAACGGAGATTTTTCCGGCGTGTCTTTGTCTGTCAGCAATTTTATCGGCACAAGAAATTGTGATACTTCGCATGTCGGTTCAACTTTCCCGGCTACCGCCGAGCAGGATGTTTTTGAAGTTGAAATGTATGAGTACGGTTACCTGAATTTCAGCGGATTTAATCCGGATAAAAGTTATCAACTCACTTTCTTCGGCTGCACTACTAATTATACTAATTCCAGATATGTTTATGTTTATGTAAACGATGTTTTTATCGGGCCGTTTGACCCAAAAAAACTTTCCTCCTTTTACCCTAAGGATACCGATGTTATTAAACCGACCGCTGATGGGAAATTTAATGTTAAAATTCGTACCACCGTCAATGTTAATCACCCCCCGGGATTTGATAATGCGACTATAGGACTCGTTACTATTGATGAATACGAATATGTGAATATTGGTTCGGTTGTTCCCGAAAATTGGAAAGACCTTGCCGGAACTAACAGAATTATTAACAATATAGTTGACATCGGCGCTTACGAATATTCTGGGAATCTCGCACCGGTAGCTATCGCGGAAAAAACAGGTGTCGAATCCAGAATGAACCATCCTGTCTCTTTCTCCGGCGCTGATTCTTACGACCCGGAAGGTTCTATTACTGATTATTCCTGGAATTTCGGGGATGGATATGTTACAAACGGCGCGATGCTTACAAATATTTATCACATTTTCGCAACCGATGGATGGCATGCTGTTTCTCTTACTGTTACTGATGATTCAGGGCAATGGGATTCAGATAAAATTAATCTTATCGTTCTGCCGCTCGTGCCGGATGCGCCGACAAATCTCATCGCTTCAAACAATGCGGCGAAATCTGTCGCGCTTTCCTGGAACGACAACGCGGATGACGAAGAAGGATTTGCTATCCAACGTTACTCTGTTGATTACCCAATTACGGAAATTATTATTGATGATGAAGACACTGAGAAAATGTTTTACGAAAGTCAGGAAAACTGGGCGACTAAAAATTCGGCAAGCGCTTACAATGGCAAATTTCATTACTGTCTTTTTGAAAAATATGAACAAAAAAACGCGTTCTGCTATCCGAATTTGCAGGAAGAAGGCCTCTATGAACTTTTTATCCGATGGCCTTATGATACCAAAATGCCGAAAGTTGATAATTCAACCAACTTTGCAGGCATGGCGACTATTTTAGGAAATTTTGCTGATGAAAGCCGGGTCTTCGTTTACAACACTAAAATTAATGGTAATCAATGGAACTCTTTCGGTACTTTTAAAATGAATGGCAGCTCTTTCCTGAAAATCGTTCTCGACTCCAGCGATTATTGCGTCCCGGTTGACGCGTATAAATTCGTTAAAGTCGGTGAATTTGTTTCTGTAGGACATGCTGCTGCTAATTCTACTAACTTTATTGACAATAATATAGAACAGGGAAAAACTTACACTTACCGTGTTTTCGCTACTAATAGCTTTGGCTATTCTTTACCCTCAAATGATGATACCGTGAATATTAATTTCACTAATCAATCTCCAATCGCTTCGATTGATTATGTTGACCCGACAACCGCTGATTTTCAGGCGCTTGTTTCCGTTAAAGGTTCGGGAATAGATTCTGACGGAACCATCTCTTCTTATAAATGGGATTTCGGGGACGGATATTCTGGCTCGATTATGGAGGGCGCGGCTTTATCTAATGCGGCTTATACTTACAGGCATATCGGGAATTATTCTATCTCGCTTATTGTTTATGACAACGAAGGTCGGCAAAGCACAAATATTGCCACTGCTTCCGTTTCGATTGTCGGTGCAGCTCCTGCTCCGCCGACAAATCTTGTTGTTTCACTTTCAGGTCAGAATGCCGTTGCGCTTTCATGGGGTGGAAACATGGTTCATGAAGACGGTTTTAATATTCAGAGAAAAGTAGATTCAGCAGCTTTTGATGATTTCGCCGCCACGGATAAAGGAATTAAAAATTATCTCGATGCCGATGTCGTTCAGGGAAAAACTTATGCCTATAAAGTACGCTCTTACAATCAATACGGCGATTCTGACTGGTCGAACGAAGACTCTGTCCGGATTCCTGTTTTGTCTGAAGCATATATTTTATCTCCAGCAGCGCCGACATCCGTTGTAACGGAAACGGATGTATATTTCCTCGGTGAAGCTATCGCAGGTGATAACGCAATCACGAATCTGCAATGGAATTTCGGGGATGGTTCAATCAACACAAATGGTGGATTGCAACTGACAA
>JAOZSF010000089.1 GCA_029939815.1 bacterium | reverse complement strand
TGCAAATCATGGAGGGACGCTGTCCCCAGCGTCCTAATTGGATTAATCGTAAAACAAATTGGAAAACTATGCTTATATCCGACTTAAACGATTGTGAAGAATTTATCGCGGGAGATAATTCTATTTTAAGAGAATTGTTCCATCCCGATAAAGCAAAACTAGATTTGAGATACAGCTTAGCTCATGCTATCGTCAAACCTGGAAACATCACCGCGCTGCACAGTTTAACAACATCAGAAGTCTATTACATTCTTTCCGGTGAAGGAGAAATGCAGATTGATGACGAAAAATCGAATGTTAAACCCGGCCAGGCAATTTACATTCCTCCGAACGCTAAACAAAGAATAAAAAATATCGGAGAAACAAACCTTATTTTTATTTGCATTGTTGACCCGGCATGGCGCGTGGAAGACGAAACGGTATATTAAAACTATTATGAAAAATATTATAAAAATTGTTTTGTTTTTTCTGACAATTTTATCGGTTAATTCTTTTGCGGATGAATTTTCTTTTTTAGGTCCGCTCTCTTCAAAGAAAATTAACACTATTCAAGTCGTTGATGATTACAATAAAGGATTATTTTCAAATAATCTCTGGAAATCCGATTGGCAGCTTAATGACGGAACAGTTATTTCCTGGCGGAATTGCAGTTTCAATCGACATTTATTGTCGATTGAAACCAACATTTTTAGTCGATTGAAACCCGGCAGCTTTTTAATTTTCAAAACTTTACTTCTTAATCCGGAAAAACAAATCGTAAGATATATTTCCAATAAACAAAATTTCAGATACATCTTTCTAAACGGTAAACCCATTTTCGGTGACGCCGGGGAACTGCCGAAAGGAACTAATGAATTAGTTTTAGTTTATGTTAAAAAGCCGGAAGATAAAAATGAAATTCCGTTTAGAATAATAAACGCGTTTACGGGAAAGGAATGCGGCATAAAATATAGATCAATTATTCCGTCTAAAAATAAAAAAATAGAAATTCCGAAATCAACTGACGGAAAATTGAAATTTATTATTACCGATATTGCTTCAGGCAAAATTAAACCATGCCGCCTGTATGTTTATAATAAAAACGGGCAGCCGCAATATGATTTCACATGCCCATCGTGCTTCGAAACTTTTACTTGTAACGGTGAAGCTGAACTGAACCTTCTGCCGGGCGACTATACATTTACTGTTGAAAGCGGAAAAGAATTTTTACCTGTAAAAGGAAAAGTAAAAATTGAAGAAGGAAAAACAGTAACAAAAAAAATCCGGCTCGGGAAAATCGTCGATATGAATAAAGAAGGATGGTACGCCGGCGATATGCATAATCACACAGATATTAAATACACGCCTCTCTACATTAAAAGCGAAAATATTAATATCGCTTATGTGCCGAACTGGTGGATTAATCCGCCTATGGGGAGAACATCAAACAAAGATTTGAATAATTTTTCCCCGCTGATAAAAATTGATGACACACATTTTCTTTACACAAGAACAGGTGAAGACGAAAGAAATGACTGCACATTAATGTTTTTTGGAGTGCCTGATAATGTGGAAATACCTGAAACTACGTGGACATTCCCGCCGAACGTTTATTTCGCGAAAAAATTCGGGAAAATATCTAATGTTTGGGTTCATCTCGACCATTTATACTGGTGGCAGACTCCGCAAATTCTCGCCTGCGGTGAACTTGATTCCATTGAAGTCATAAATAATAATTTCGTGCATGGCGGAATGAACAACACTGAAGCATGGGGAAAGCCGCGCGATAAAAAGAAATATCCTGACCCGTACGGCAATGCGGAATATCAGCAGGATGTTTATTTTAAAATTTTGAACTGTGGATTAAGAATCCCGCCGGCAGCGGGTTCTGCCGCACCGGTTGGCGGTGGACCTTTCGGTTACAATCGTGTTTACGTTTATGTTGACGGGAAATTGACGTGGGAAAAATGGTGGGATAATCTTAAAGCCGGAAAATGTTTTGTTACCTGCGGACCTTTATTGCGGGTTACTGCCAACGGAAAATTACCGGGGCATGTATTCAAATCGAAAGGGAGCATAAAAATTGATTTAAATATTAAAGTAAATTCTATTGATGAACTTACAAAAATCCAAATCATCAAAAACGGGAAAATTTATAAATCATTTTCTTCCGGTGAATTTAATAAAGTGAAAAATGACTGCGATGTTTCTTTCAGCAAAAGTGGCTGGTTTTTAGTTCGCGTGCTGACCGATAATCCGGGAACATACAGATTTGCGATGACTGCGCCGTTTTACGTTGAAATAGGCGACAAGACGAACTACATTGACAAAGAATCGGTGAAATTTTTTCTGAACTGGGCTGAACAAGCTGCAAAACGCAATCCCGAAACCGACCCTGAAAAGCGAAAATTAGTTGATGAGTATTCAAAAGAAACAATAACATTCTGGAAAAAACTTTTAAAGAAATAAATCATACAACCAACAACCAGGAATCTATGAAAAAAATACTTGCATTATCAATTGTTTTATTCATTACCGTCTGTACGGCAGATGAAAATCCAAAACCAAATGCGAAATCAAAATCACCGGAATCTAAAATGCGGGAAACTAAACTACAACAGTTGAAAGAATTGAAATCAAAACAAATTCTTGTCGCGATGTGGGGATGGGACCCGGAAATTATCGCTCCGGCAGCAACTAATCACGGTTTTGAAGTGGTTGTTAAACCGGGTGGGAATGTTCTTCAGGAGCATAAAAAAGAAATTCCTGTCTGGGCAAAGTCGGGTTTGAAAATGCTTGTGCGACCTCATCTTTTCGCTGTGAAAGATCCGTTTGATGAAACACAGATTACTAACGGATACGCCGAACTGAAAAAAATAATAGAATTTCATGAGAAAAATAATCCCGATGTCATCGGTTATGTGATTATGTGGGGATTCCTCGGTGAAGGCGGTTTTCTGCCGGATTATAAATTTTCCGATAAAGCGAAAAAAGCGTTTAATGATTATATGAAAACACCGGGTATGCCGCTGCCGGAACAGCCGGAAATGGGACTGCCGGGAAATTTACGATGGGTTGAATGGTTGAAATTCCGTTCAAAAAGACTCAGCGATTTTCGCGCGGGTTATATTAAATTCGCGAAACAGTTTACAAAAAAACTTGTCGGGACCTGGAGCGAATTTTATGCTGTTGATAATTACGCGCTGAATATGGGCGACGCGCCCGGGAGTGATTTTTTCTTTTATGACCTTTCGTTTGGAGATGTAACCTGCAATCAGAAAATCGCGCTCGCGGAAAGTCACGGGAATATGGAAACTTTCTCAACTTTCGAAAAATGGAGAGATTATATTTTACCCCTTATGGCGAAAGCGGCGGGTGAAGGGGTAACACCAATGTCATTTCAATTCCCGATGACCCGTGGCGCCATTGCTCAGGGAAACACAAATCAGAAAAAATATTATGTTGATAAAATCGAAGATGAGTACAGTTTGAAAATCGGTCCCTATATGAAAAAAATTATCGACGCGGCGGTGATTCCGACTAACAAGCCGGACGTTCTTCTTGTTTATGATTCGTTTCAGGCGGGAGCGATGCCTGCAGCCAAATGGCCTGGCAGGGTTTTATGGCCGTATTATTTTGGAACAAAGCAAATTGAATCCTCAATGCATCAAATGGGAATTAATATGCAGGTGATTCCTTATGAATGGCTTGAAAATTATGATCTGTCAAAATATAAAATTGTAATAGTGCCCGACCCGATGTACTTGAACAAAAAGATGCGAAAGAATTTAAAAAGGGCGAAAAGAGTTTTATATTCCGGAGAATTTCTTTTAACGTACCGGGACAAAAAATCGCAGCAGGGGAGTTATACTAATAAATTCAGGGCGAAAACTTTTGACAAAGAGTTTGGCGAAACAGTTTATTTCCAAAATTCAAAAGGGAGAATTCTTGTAAACAATAAGGAACCGTTGATGAATGGAGTGGAATTTCCGAAAAAAAATAATTATCCCGCCGATCAAATGTTTGTTTTTAAAAGACCGCCTAAAAACTCAAAAGTTTTGGCTAAAGTAGGAAGAGTTCCTATTATTTTCACAACTGAAAACGGCAAGAATATTTTTGTCGCGAATCGCGCTTTCGCAACCGCGTGGACGGAGAAAACAGATTGGTTGGAAAAAGGAATGTTTACGTTTCTAAAAAATGTTTTGCGAGACAGCGGTGCTGAAATAAAAGTCAAATCACCGGTTCAGGCGCGCGCGAATTTATCTTACGTTTTCGGCAGTTACGGTGTAAGCGGGAATCTCGGTTGGAATATGACTGATAAAGACATCAAAGTAGAAATGTCTGACGGCAGTAAGATAACAATTCCGAAGCACGGCTGGAGAAAGGTTGATTAATTTTGATGCTGCGGTGACATAATTACTTCCATTTCGGAAAGTGAATCCCGTTACAAAAATATCTCCTTCGGCGCTGCTGTCAATATTCATAATCTGCACTGAGCGGCCGCCGTCAAGAATTGTTGAATTTGCTCCTGCGCCAATAATACTGAGCGAATATTCTCCCCGTAAGAAAGGGGAGTAGCAATGTTATAAATTCCAGCAGCGACATTAATAATATCAGCTTCACCGTTGGCACCTGCGGTAGTCAAAGCTGCCTGGAAAGAAGAAACATCGGTAACATTAAAAGTAGCTCCCCGGGAAAAAGCTACGGTGATAATTATGATGGCAGAAATAAGTTTTGTAATTTTCATAATAGCCCTCCGATAAGAATCATTTTAAAAAATAAACACGATTTAGCACTTGATGTATTATATCAAAAAATAGTGTTATTGCAAAAGTTTTTTAATTTATTTCTCCGATTTCTCCCTTGCAATTTTCACTATGTTGAGCTTTAATTAACCTTTTGGTATAATATTATTTAATAATTAAAACTTAAAAATAAGGCTGTGATCTTGAAATATAACTTTCTGAAAATAATTCCACGGATTACTTTGCTCTCTGCTGTCATTTTGATTTGCGGTTGCCAGGTTAAACCTGACGAGACAATAAATTCATTCTTTGAAGCTGTTGCGGATAAAAACTTGAACCACGCGGCAACATTTTGCACCGAATCTTTTCGTGATAATTTTACAGAGATTCCGTCAGCATTAAAAAACTTCAATTATAGTATAAAAAACGTTAACTGGGATCTGCAGGACATGTATGTTCAAACAAATGGTATGCTTGCAAAAATCTATGTTTCACTCGAACGTGAATGGCCAATGCCTGCCAGATTACAAGCGTTACTTGCGGTTAGTCTTGTCAAGGAAAAAAGGAAATGGTACATTTCATCCGTGCAGTCAGTTATTCCTGAATATATTGAATTTACGATTGAACCGCAAAAAACAGACAAATATTACCTTTTCACGCTTGTAAGACCGAGATGGATAACTGAAAAACAGATTAATGAACCACTATCATCTTTTATAAAGAAATACGATAAATGCTGCTATTCATGGCTGCATTAATAGAAATTGAATTATGAAAAAACTTATTTTAATATTTTTGCTGTCGGCTTTTAATATAACTGCTGCTGAGGAATTTATTGAAACAAATGCCGATGTAATCAATATTTCCGGAAATGTCGATGCGGCAAGTGAAACGGCTGTAAAACCGGATGTGCTGGTAGAAACTAAAGTTGAATTGGAAATGGAACCGGAAGAAAAATATATTTTCGATATTCAACAGCCGACCGTTAAAACCGTAGAAGTTTTTCACGCATCCGGACGTGGACTCCTCCGTGGAGGAGCAAATCTGGTCACTTGTCCAGGTGAATTGATACGCGGTTTTACTTACGAATATACCGCAAGAAAATGGTACGTTGCAGCCGGCACGTCTTTCCTCGCCGCTTTCGGCGGGACAGGCGCCAGGTTGTGTGCCGGTGCAGGAGATATAATAACTCTTGGAACCTTCGGTGATGTGGATTTGGCGGAGGGATTTCCTGATTATGTCTGGCAGGGTGCATGGATTTATAAACCGCCTATGGCTGTTCCTACAAAAGCAACCAGTAATCCTGCCGTATCTGCTACGACGCCGGACAAAGATATTATCGCCGGTGTTAAAAAGAGAATTATAAAATCGAGAGAGCAGGAAAACACAGATTTTTATAAAAGTAAGCTTCCGAGAAACGCGTATTAATTTATTGTTTTAGACACGGATTGCTCAGCTTTAAAATTACTTAAAACTAAAAAAAATATTTTTGGCAAATGAAAATAAATCATAAGATTATAATTACTTTCTTCGTCTGTGGAATTGTTTCTTTATCTTATTGCGAAAACGATGATCAGAGATTGGCTATAGATATTCCTGAAGAAGGTTCAACTCTGTCAAAAGAGTATCCGGGTAATGAAGCAAAGCCGCTTTATGACGATACGTTTTACAAAAATGACGGTGATTTAATAACAGGAGACCAGGAAATAGTTTTGCCGCCGAAAGAAGAAAAGACTTTTGAATCTAATTCAGAAGCCGTTAATTTCGGCCTGAAAAGAGGCCTTGCTAATTTAACTCTGTTTTGGCTCGAAATACCTAGAAATATAAGCTGCGAATTTACAGAAAGACCACTTTCCGCTGTTGCTACAGCACCGTTTGTCGCCCTTGGACTGGCAGGGTCAAGAGCAATTATGGGGACAATAGATCTCGTCTCATGCGGATTTAACGGCTATAATTCTTATGGCTCTATACCAACTTACCCGTGGGAAGGTCCCTGGGTTGCAAAAGAAACTTCTCATTATTAATACTTAAAGAGGTCGTTTATGAAAAAAATTATCGCATTTGCACTAATTATTTGTGTTATCGCTTCGGCTGTACCACAGGAAAAAGTGGAATATGTCTACCCAGAAGAAGTAAATCCAATTAACGGGTTTACACGCGGCGTTGTTAATGCTTTTACTTTCTGGCTCGAAGTCCCGAGAAATCTTATCCTCGATGTAAATAAATATCCCTTCTTCGGATTGCTGACAGGGTCATTAAAAGGTCTTTACTTCTCGGGCGCACGCGCCTGCTTAAGTGTGGCAGATGTTTTTATGCTGGGGGCAACCGGTCCAAGCGCCTATAATCCGGACATCTTTCCCGAATACGTCTGGGAATCACGTTGGAATCCTTACGCAATGACAAATTTACCTCCGGAATACGCTATTATTAAAGAAGAAGCTGATGTGCGTGAAGCTGATGATGAAAATATGGATGAGCCGTATTAATTCTCCTTTGACGAATCTTTGATTTACAATCCTCCATCGGCGGAT
>JAOZSF010000088.1 GCA_029939815.1 bacterium | reverse complement strand
TCTTCGCCTTATCGCCTTGTAATCAACTCAAATTTGACTTTTTAAGGGACGACTAAGTAAGAAGTAGGAATATCGCAGAATAACGCTGGAGTGCCGGCTATATCTGGAAAGCAGTCCAAAAACCATCATATACAGAACTTAACATAAGATATATTATGCGAAGTTGTTTGTCGCGTGAATAGCAAGGGTAAGACCTTGCTATATATTCGCTGCCGCGACCCGCGGATTATGATCTCCGACCTCAGCGAGGTCCGTATGTAATTTGTTTATAGCGACCACTGTGAAATATCTATAAATGGTTTAGCGAGTGCCTGTTTATATTTTGATATTGATTTTTTATAAATCAATCGTTGTGAGATTTTATTAACTTTCCAACCGCTTTCAATCAAAATCTGCAGTTCATTTCTATAGAAACCGTTTAGAGCAATATAAACTGTTTCTGAATTTAATCCCGCGGCTTTTTTGCCTGCGATTGTTAAAATTGACTTTAAGGGTTGAGCGGTAAGATTTCTGATTATATTGCCAAATGTAATTAAACTGTAACCGTTGGATGAATTTAATCTTCGTGGCTGGGTTTCGAGTAAAAGTTTTCCGGCCGGTGATTTTTCAGTTTCCAAAGATATTATTTTACCCAAATTTGATTTCTCCATTAAATCAATTATATCTGTGATACCAAAAATATCTTCCGGTTCCATTATTGAAACTACCGGCTTAATTTTTATAGAAGATAAAAGATGTGTTTTTTTTGATAAAACGATTTGCGGCTCTACAATTTGAAATCCAAGCTCAACACATTTTTGTATAAATCTGACACTCTCATTCGGTAATTGAATTGCCGTTATCGCCGCTTTCTTTGATAATTGCTTTATAACTTCAGTTAGTAAGGCAAGTTTCATTCCGTTGCCGCCTTGCGAAAGCGAAACTTCGATAGAGCCTATCCAGCCGGCGTTTCCGGTGATAAGACTTATAACATATCCGACAACGCAACCGCCCAACTCTCCAACAAAACATCCTTCCGGATTATTTTCCAATGCGAGTTTAAGAAAAGAAATGTTTCTGGCTTTATCTTTACTGATATGCAACGCGGTACATTCAACATTTGTTATTGCCGATAAATCATCGGGTCGCATTAATCTAATTTGCCAGTCCATTTTAATTTGGTAATTGGATAGTTGTGTATTTTAATAATTTTAAAAATCAAATAATTTAATTAATTGAGTCGGAATCCTGCATGGTTTACCTTTCAAATCAGTTGTTACATGCCAAGTATAACCCTCAACCAACTTCTCTCCATCGCGAAATATTTCACATTCCATTTTAATGCGAATCCCCTTTCTATCAGATATTTTTGTCACTATTTCCAGCTCGTCATCATAATGTGCCGATTGGAAATATTTACAGTAGGATTCTATTACCGGAAGCATTACTCCACTGTCTTCCAATATTTTATACGGCAGACCTAAATCACGCATCAACTCGTTTCTTCCGCGTTCAAAATACACAAAATAATTTGCGTAATAAACAACACTCATCTGATCCACATCAGCGTAAGGAACTCTGTATTTAAGAATATGAGTTTTCATTCAATTATCCAATTGTGCAATCTTAAAATTGCTCAATTAAAATGGTATATCATCTTCTTTTTCAGGTGCTGCTTTGGGTGCGGCTTGTGTAGGTGACGGAGTTACCTGTGACGCTTCTCCAGCGGAAGCTTGGGGATTATATCCACCTTCCTGTTGTTGTTTTTTAGCGACATAGAGTCTGTAATCCGGCTCTCTTTCGCCCTGTTTGTAAGTATTTTTAAATATCAGGACTCTAATTCCACCGAGACTTCCATTAAGATATTTATTACCGCGTTTGTCGGTGTTTTCCCATAAACCCATGATATTCATCATATCGCCACTACCGCCACTTTTTTGTTCTTTATTATTTTCAAACATTTTATCACCTCGGTTTTTATTTGGTTAAAATAAGTTGATTGCGACTGCTTGTTCATCGCAATCCGGAAATTTATGACATTTTATACATACTGTCCAGACTTTGTATGGAAGTTCATCTTTTGAAATAATTTCAAATCCGACCTTCATAAAAAGTTCTGTTACATAAGTTAACGCGAACACGCGTTTAATCTTCATTTTTTTGGCTTCTTCAATACAGGCTTCAATTAATGCTTTACCAATCCCCTTTCCCATTTCTTTTTTTTCTACAGCAAGGGAACGGATTTCTGCAAGGTCATTCCATGCTATTTGCAAAGCGCAGCATCCTATAACATCACCTGTTTCACTATCAGTCACAATAAAAAAATCCCTTATAGATTCATAAACTTCGCCAAGGGCTCTCGGAAGCATTTTATCTTCTGCAGCGGCTTCTTTAACGAGCGAATGGATTTTTATTGCCTGCGACAATTCCGCTTTTTGGATTTTATATGTCATTTGTTCTAATTCTTGCGCTTGTATTAATTTTAATTAATTTTCCTGAAGTTAATTTTGTAATTAAAGTCCCGTCTAAATCAATCCCTGTTTGTTTTGCCGGTATCCATTTACCATCAACAAGAATTTCAATATTTCTTTTTTTATTCCAAAAAGATTTATAAAGTTTCAATATGGCATCGGCAGATTTTTTTATCTGTGAGTTTAATGCTTCGCCAATCAGCAAAACAAATTCATCAGCATTAAATTTCTTTCCTGATTCCGCAAAAAGACTTGTGATTTTTCTGCCGCTTTCCAATTCGGATTTTTTTTTAGGCCAGTTAAGGTTTAATCCAATTCCAATTAAAAACCAGTCATTCACTTTTTCGGTGAGTATTCCGGCAATTTTACCATCGCAAATCTCAATATCGTTTGGCCATTTGCATTGAGGTGTGAAACAATAATCCTTCAAAACGATACTAAGAGCGTTTGCTGCAGCAAAAGAAACAAGATTGTCTTCGGTGATATCGCCTTGTGGCACACAAAAAGTCGCCAGAAAATTTTCCCCTGACGGTGATAACCAGTCTCGACCGTACTGTCCTTTTCCCGCCGTTTGTTTTTTTGCGGATACAACGAATTGTTTACAACGATCCGCGCAAATTTTTTTGGCGGTTTCGTTTGTTGAATCCACAACATCATATTTTAAAATATCAATTAACATCCATCCCAATATCTATCGATTTCACACTGTGCGTTATAGCTCCTATCGAAATTCTTGAAACACCGGTCTTGGCAACTGCTCTGACATTATCAAGTGTAATTCCGCCTGTTGATTCGAGCACCACTCCCCCACCGGCAAGTTTTACCGCTTGTTTTGTCATTTCGATTGACATATTATCAAGCATGATTATGTCAACATCCGCATCGAGTAAAATCTTAACCTGTTCTATTGTGTCGGCTTCACAAGCGATTTTCAAAGAAGGAAAATCCTTTCGTGCAGTTTTAATCAGTTCGGTTATTGATTTTCCTGACAAGGCAATATGATTGTCTTTGAACATCACCATATCGGCAAGATTAAATCTATGGTTCACTCCCCCGCCGCATTTTACGGCATATTTTTCAAGCAATCGCCATCCGGGAGTGGTTTTGCGCGTATCAATAATCTTTACATTTGTTCCCTCAACTTCATCAACATATTTTGCTGTTAAGGTAGCAATTCCAGTAAGTCTCTGAATAAAATTCAAAATCGTTCGTTCACCTGACAAAACAGAGATTGCCGGTCCGCTGACGACAGCGATGGTCTCATTTTTGTTTATTTTGTCACCATCGTTGAATAAAGTTTTCACGGTAATTTTTTCATCGATCAAGCCGTAAATCAAAGAGATGACAGGTAATCCGGCAGCAACGAGAAATTCTCTTGCAACGACATTAACACTAACTTTACGCTGTTCATTTTTAAATGCGGCAATACCAGTCGCATCGTTATTTACGCGATCTTCTTCCAGAGCGAGTTTTATCAGACTAAGTGCTGAATCTTCAATATTATTTTTGAAATTAGCCATCAATCTAACTGATTTATTTAAAGTTATTTAGTTAAATCTAAAAATCTTTTCTTAATGCTTGCATTTTTACTTTCACGAAGAGGCTTGAATCTTGGGTCCTGCCACAATCTCCCTGTAACCTGCTGTTTATTGATTTTAAGCGCTTCTTCTATGCATTTAAACCCTTCATCAACATTTCCAATCGCAAAATAATAGGTTGAATAATTAAGCCATGCATTCCAATCTTTCGGATTAGCGGCTAACATTTTATCGAAGAGTTTTTTCAACCGTCCCAAATCATTTTGTTTACTGAACACTGAGCCAAGATATTGATAAATCATTTGGTTTGTTACAGGTGACTTATCAGAAAGCAAAAGATCGTATGTTCTTTGTGCTTCAGCTTTCTGCCCGCGCTGATTAAGGATTTGCAAATATTTTATGTAATCTTCGGTACTAACATTTTTGCCGGTCAGTATTTTTTTCTGTAAACTGCCAAACTGGTCAGCCATATTTTTCTGTGCTCTGATTGCGCCTAACATTCCGTCAACGCGAGTATTTAAAGGATCTTTGCGCTTATAATCTTCAACCGCTTTAAGCGCTTTGTCATACTGCCCAATCTTCATATACATATTTGCAAGGCGCATGTAAGCTTCCGCGGAAACAGGGTAAAGCCATATTGCCTGCTTATAAGCGTTTTCCGCCTCTTTCCACATTCCGTGATATTCGTATAAGCCTGCGATTGCAGAGCGACATTTCGAGAAAGATTTCTGAGCGGTCACATCATCTTTAAACTCATTAGGTTTGATAATGATTCTGCCCGGGCGGCCATCAGGTTTATTATTGCAAAACAACTTGACTATTTCAGGATTATCATTTGTGATAGAGGGTTCCAGATCTTTAAATTCGATGACTCCCCCATTCTCAAACATGTTTGTAATATTATTCCAATAATCAAAATCTTTTTTCACGATTTCCGGTGTCATCTTAACTTTTTCCGCGTTAAGTTTCATTATCATTCCTGCCGGTTCAAGATAAGGATACATCCATGGAATAACATAACTTTCCTCAACATAGAAAGTGTGTTTTGCCTTGTTTTCCTTCCAAATCATTTTAGTTAGAATGCCGTTAAGGCGCATAACTCCGGCAACTCCGCCAACGCTTATTTTACCATTTTTTATAGTAACTTCTTCTTCGATATTTTCACCGCGCGCTTTTCTGGCCTTAACATTCTCGATATAAATCTGAAATGAACGTTCAAAGTCCTGCTGCGATGGAATATAAATCGTGTTCTTTCCTTTGTGATCTTCACGCTTTGCATCAAGCGCCTTTAATAAAACGCGTGCCCATCCCCACACTTCTCTTGGTTTGCAGAATCTATCACGTAAAACATTCATGTACGTGGCGTCTGCCAAACCATTTTGTGTTATCAGCCATACATCCGATCTGAACTTATCACAATTAATCATGTAGAGAGGAACAAAACGTCCCGGGTCTGTTCCGCCGAAGAATATAGCACCCGGATCGCAATTTTTCAACATTTCGATTCCGTAAATATAACCAAAATATTTTTTTCTTAAATTCATTTCATCCCAATGCTTTGTCGCGGGAATGAAAGGAGTTATTAAGATGCATAAAGCAATCAAAATACTCGCAACATAACTTGTTTTTGGTTTCAATACTCCAAACAGAATAAATAATCCTATTAAAGTAAAAATCAAACCGAATATCACACCGAGCAATACCGATCCGGAGGAATTTGCAAGTAAAATCAATTGTGGAAAACCAACACTGTTTTTAAACATCGGAGTCGCCATGAAAAATAAGCCGTAGCCCGTAAAAAGCAGACCGATGAGGAGAGCAATTTTGTGCCATTCGCTATTCTTTTTGGAAATAGAGAAAAGTAATGCTACTACTGTCAGCATTCCGTATCCTATAAGCAAGCCGAGTCCGGCGTGCGACATAATAAAGAACACGCGGTTAATATATTGTGAAGTGACATCAAGTTTTGGATTCATTAGGAAAACCATTCCGAATCCACAGAATAAAAAAGTGATAAAGGAATAAAGAAGCCAGTTCCTTATTTTTATTTTCTTCCATAGCACTATCAACGCGACAATACTTAAAAATGCGAAAATCAAAACTAACGGGTACTGATCCCATGTGTCTTTAAGATAAAGCCATACCTGTTGCATAAAATAATTTAAATGTCTTTCAAACTTTGGCTTTTCGTACTGACCGCGAAGAATTGAATGCCAGAATCCTTCTACTGTTCTCGGACGTCCCCAATTAAGCTGCGGGTTTGTAATTGACGCAATTGGCAGGTAAAAATAGATAGTCAATCCCATAAAGAATGAGCCGACAATTTTAAACCATTCGGTATTATTAAACAGAATTTTGTTTATAAAATAAACCGCGACAAGATATGCAATGAAAGGTCCTACAAAACCAAAAAAGAATTTCCCGTCTTCAAATGACAGCATGTGAAAATAACTGAACATTAATTTCGTGAAGATAAGAAGTATCACCGCGTTTATAGAAAGCACTATGAAATCTTCGTTGTTCTTTCGCGTACACCACGCGAGCCAGCCCAAACTGCCGATCATAACAACAATTGTCTGGTGATTTGTAATTGCCTGTGCAAAAAAGAAAGATATTAAATAGAATAAAAACTTTTTATGAGGGTTGAACATGAAAACAAGAGATAACGTTACTATCAACGCCATGTAAAAACAATTCAACGCGTAAACTTCCGCTATTGTTGACTGCGACCATGTCCCCGGAGTGTAAGCAAAAAGAACTCCCGCCGCTATCGCGCAAAGCGAATTGACAAGCCGCGGTGTCGTTAATCCAAATTTCTCAAATACAGGCAATAAATGATGAACGCTAAGTTCTTCTTCCTGATCACTAAAAAATAAATCCCCTGTCTTGGAAAGAACAAGCGCAAGCATTCCTGCAGCTAAAGCTCCGCATAACGCTGAAAGCATATTTACACGGTATGCAACATCACCAATAGGAATAAAAGTTAACAACTTAGCGAGTATCGACCACATCGGATACCCGGGAGGATGCGGAACGCCAAGTTTGTACGCTCCTGTAATCAGTTCGCCTGAATCTTCGAGTCCTACTGTTGGCTGCAAAGTATAAATATAAGTTGCCAGTGAAATTGTGAATGCGATAAAACCGGTTACCCAGTTTACAGGATGAAACCATTTCCAAAGTGATTGTTCTTTTTGATTTGTCATTTGAAACTCTCTATTGTTAATTTTTGCCATTAATAATCTCCATTTATTATAGATTAATTATTGTAGTAAAACACTCAATTTATGTCAATATCTAATTAG
>JAOZSF010000087.1 GCA_029939815.1 bacterium | reverse complement strand
TCGGGGTAGGAAATCTACTTTGATTACAAAATAAATTTAATTTTTCGTGAACATTTGTGTAATTTATAATGCACCCCAAAATTCGGACAAGTGGTTAAGGTGTAAAAAACTGAGTATAATATTAACCAAAAACCACAGAAGGCAAAGCTGTCCCGCCGTAAGAAATATGATACCGGTCTAAAAGCCAAGATAGCATTGGAAGCGGTAAAATGTGAAGAAACAATAAAAGCTACAGTATCCACCTTAACTTTGACAAAAATGGTCTTGACAATTGGATACACTTTAGTGTACCTTGAATGTGACACAGATATGAAGTTCGCGCCCCTTTTTTTGCAAGAAATCTATTCGAGGTATATATATTAGTAAAAGAGAATTTAATAAATAATAATTAATCTAATAACTTATGAGAGGTATTGAAATGAAAACTAAAACTTTAATTTCAATGTTTTTAATATTTTTTGCATCTCAAAAAGTATTTGCTGTAACGAATTATGTATCAAAAACAGGCGGGCATATCTCGCCGTTTACTAATTGGGCAAATGCAGCAACTAATATCCAGGCAGCAGTCGATGCCGCTTCCGATGGAAATGCTATTATTGTTTCAAACGGAACATACATTTTAAATTCGGAAATTGATGTTAATAAAAGCTTGAGAATTCAAAGTTTAAGTGAATCCGAACTCACAATTATTGATGGTAATAATTCCGTGCGGTGTTTTAAGTTATACGATTATAACACAGTAATTTCCGGTTTTACAATTACAAATGGAAATCCGGGAATTCATTTGACGGATGTCGGTGGTGGGGCTTCTTGTTTGGGAACAAATCCAATAATTACAAACTGTGTCATCGCAGGTAACACCGCAGGTCGTGGCGGCGGAATTTATAAAGGATCTGTATATAACTGCATCATTAACGGAAATTTCGTAAATGGTGAGGGTGGAGGAATTTATCAAAGCGTGGTTTATGATTGTTTAATCAGCCAAAATAAATCTAACGGCGGTGGCGGTGGAACTTTTAATGGAACAATCTCAAACTGCAAAATTTATAATAACATCGCCACGCGTGGCGGTGGCTCTCAAAATGGCACACTTGAAAATTGCATCATCAGCGGAAACGAAGCAACAGATTGGGATGGCGGCGGAACATACATCAGTACTGTTAATAACTGTACGATTATTAAAAACATCGCCAAAAAAAATGGTGGTGGAACTTATTACTGTACCGTTAACAACTGCGCAATTAATGAAAATTTTGCACACAGATTGGGTGGCGGAGCTTATGCCGGCACCCTCAACAATTGTACAATTACCGAAAACAAATCAGAACTTGATGGCGGTGGAACAGCTTATAGTGCCGTTAATAATTCCATAATTTACTATAATTCCGCACCTGTTAATCCCAACAGACTTAACGGGGGTTATTATGATTATAATTATTGTTGTACGACACCGGATGCGACTAACGGTTCGAATAATATTATATCCGAACCAATGCTTGTAAGCAGTTTCCGCATTTCAACAAATTCGCCTTGTGTTGCCGCTGGTTCAACCAATTATATTTCGGGAACTGATATAGATGGAGAGATATGGAAGGATCCACCTTCTATTGGTTGTGATGAAATTTATGCGAATGCTGTTTCGGGTTCTATTTCTGTCGCTATTAATTTCAATAATATTTATACCTATCTTAACACTCCATTATCTTTTTCCGCAAATATTGAAGGAAAAGTATATCAAAACGTTTGGTGTTTTGATGACGGAACAACGGAAACAAATAAACTTCAAATCAACCATTCTTGGAATTCAACGGGAAAATTCAACATTGTACTTGTTGCTTTTAACGAAACTTATCCTTCAGGTATTTCTAACTCAATTTTTATTGAAGTGCTCAGCACAAATATTCATTACGTAAATAAAAACAATTCCACGCCGGTTGCGCCATATCAATCTTGGAAAACCGCCGCAACAAATATTATAAATGCGGTTAAAATTGCGAATAATGGCGGAGAAATTTTAATTACTAATGGAGTTTATGTTTTAAATTCTGAAATTTCTGTTGATAAAAGTTTGATAATTAAAAGTGTTAACGGTGCTCAAAAAACCATAATTGACGGAAATAATTCTACTCGATGTTTTAGACTTTATAATCACAATACAAAAATTTCAGGATTAACAATTACAAACGGAAACGCTTCCAGTTCTGATATTAACATTGGTGGCGGTGTTAAATGCTTTGATACGACTCCAGAAATCGACAATTGTATTCTCACAGGAAATCAATCGTATTATGGTGCAGGAATTTACAAAGGCACAATTAACAACTGTTTGCTCACCGAAAATTTTGCTTATTTTGGCGGAGCCGCATATCAAAGCGAAATTAATAATTGCACTATCGTTACTAACGTAGCGAGTCAAAAAGGTGGTGGGACTTATAACTGTATAATTTACAATACAATTATTTGGGATAATTTTGCGAATAATGGCTCTAATAATTATTTCGGTGGAGAAATAAATTTTTCTTGTTCTCTTCCGTTAGCTCCGGGTGATGGGAATATTTCTAACAACCCTAATTTTGTAAGCTCAATCGACAAAAATTGGCGATTGCAACCGACATCGCTTTGCATTAATGCCGGAACAAATCTGCCTTATACTTACACAACAACCGATTTAGCCGGCAATCAGAGAATTTATGACGGAACAGTTGACATGGGCTGTTATGAGTTTGTTCCTGAACCCTGCTCATTTATAATTTACAATTTACTAATTGTTATTTATTATCGGGGTAGGAAATCTATTTTGATTACAAAATAAATTTAATTTTTCGTGAACATTCGTGTAATTCGTGTCCATTTTTTGATTTGCAAAAAAAACATAGTTATTGTACAATTACTACACTAAATAACTAAACCGGAAATCAACATTTATTGTTGATTGCCAACGACAAAAAATGTCGATTAAGCATCTATAAACAAAATACAACACTTTCTAAAAAACCATGAAAACCAAAAAAATCACACTCGGATTAGTCGTAACTTTTATTTTATATGCCGGAATCTGCCACGCTGAACTTCGCGTGCTCTTTACTTCACACCATAATGATAGTAATTATGAACTTTACAGTATGGCTACCAACGGAACCGATATTACTCAAATATCGTTTACCAGCGCTATCGATGAATGGGCTCCCGCGATTTCCCCAAACGAAATTGATGTTGCTTTTGTAAATATATCCGGCACGGCAAGCAACATTTATTTAACATCTGTTTTTGGTGACTCACCGGTGCAGTTAAATAATAATAATGAAGCTTTATGTGTTCAGTATGCCTCAACAAATACAATTTATTTTCTTGCTAAAACCGGTCCGTCAGGTGGAACAACCGATTTTCAATTGTGGAAAATAAATACTGACGGTTCAGGAGAGCAACGCGTATATTCGGATGATTTTAAATGCTGGACATTGGGTGCAATGGACTTTTCAATCAATCAGGCAAATCAGAATGTCTATATATCATCGTTTACTTCAAGTTTTTCATCAAGTTATATCCAATATGGCGGAATCGCCGATAACGAAATTCAAGGAACGCTTATTTATAATAGTTCACTTGGCGACCGGTACGCGCCGGATCTTTCGCCTAATGCCTCAAAAATAGCATTTTGTGCCGACCACAGTGGTGGAAACCACAGACTTTATTCTGACGATGCTGTTCCGGGCGGTACTCCTGCAACTCAGATTTGTGATACTTTTTGCGGAAATCCATCCTGGATTGATAATAACTCAATCGTTTTCACACGTGCCGGAGCATCAACCTGGGGGATAACATCTTACACAGGCGACATCTGGCGTGTGAATTTTGACGGTGGCGAATTGACAAAACTTACATCCATTGGCTCCTGTGCTTATCCATCGGTTTACGATGCGATTCCGGAACCTTACTATTTATCATTTATCATTTGGAATTTGTTTTTTATTAACCGGAAATTTATTTTGTAAACAAAATTACAAATTTTATATAATTTTATTATCTGCAACAAAATATAAAAATAGTCGAATCGTTATTCAACGAGAAAAAATATGAGTCTAATTCAAAAAGGAATACAGAAAGGATACATAAAATTTGATGAAGAAAGGAGATTTATAACCTATATTCATCAAAATAAGAAAAGAAATTATCGAAATCCTGAAGAACAGGTCCAAGCAGAAGCGTTTCTTAATCTCGTCTTAATTAAACAATATCCGGTTGAGTGTATTAAACAATTTGTCAGCATAAAAATGGGAACTGTCACAAAAGAAGCTGACATCATTGTTTATAACGATAAAGCATGTCTTGAACCTCGAATTATCATTGAATGCAAAAAACAGGATGTTTCCGAACTTGAATTTCAACAAGCCATTGACCAAGCTTTCAGCTATGCCTATGCCACCCCACAAAATGTAAAATATATCTGGGTAACATCAGGAATAAAAAACAGATATTTTGAATTTAACAAAGATAAAGATGAGAAAAAAGATACTGCTGATATTCCGCAGTTTGGTGTCAATAAACTTGCAAAATGTAAATACGCCAAAGGTGGATTAACCGAAGCTTTATTAATAAAAGATTCTTTAATTGATGAATACCTTGAAAAAAAGCAAAAAGCATTGCCGGATTATCAGATTTTTATGGTTATTGCAGATGATATAGGTTATGACGCTACAGGCAGAAGTACCGGAAACAATGAACTTGAATTCATCGGAAAAGAATTAAAAAACTTTATTAACTTCGTTGAAGAAAACGAATAATTCTAAATATTTAATCATGACAAGCGAAAAACGAAAAACTCCAAAAGAATATATGAATATGGCAGTTGATGTCATGAAGAAATCTATTTCTGAAAGTAATAAAAGCAAACCAAGCCCGCATGTTGGTGCAGTATTAGTTTTTCCTGATGGTACTGTAAATACCGCTTATCGCGGCGAATTACGTGAAGGCGACCACGCAGAATATACTGTTTTAGATAAAAAAACAGACACAGAGAATTGTCCGGTTGTTGGTTGTTTGCAACGCTTGAACCATGTGCGCCGGGCGCTCGTAATGCTCCGAAAATCAGTTGTGCGGAACGTATTGTAAACGCTCGCATTTCAGACGTTTGGTTTGGAATTGAAGATAAAAATCCAAAAGTTGACCACGGAGGTATTTTGTATTTGGAAGAAAATGGAGTTAAAGTACATCAATTTGAACCGGAATTTCATAAAGAAATCGAAGAAACAAACAAAAAGTTTAACACATGGGCGGCAATTAAAAATGCTGAAGCCCAAGTTGAAAAATCAAAACCAATAGATTCTCTTGATAAAAAAGCAACTAATACCAATTTGAGCAGTCTTTCAAAAACCGCTCTTCAAAAATATCTGACAGAATCAAAAAGAAAATGGAAACCGAATTCCGAAGAATTTCTTCAGGAACTGAAAGAAATGGATTTATTGGAATACAACAAAAAAACAGACAAATATTTACCCACCGGCAACGCAATTTTACTTTTTGGAAAAAATCCAAGGTATAAGTTTCCACAAGCGGCTGTAAAAGCAAAAGTAAATTACGGTAATGGAAAAACAGGAGCCGAAACTTTTGATTCTTCATTAGTGCTCATTCCGGATGAAGTTGAAGATTGGTTAAAAAAAGTCTTACCTGTAAGTCTTGACCGTTCTAAATTTAAAGCCGAACAAATTACGGATTATCCAACAGATGTAATCAGAGAAGCGGTAATAAATGCAATTGTTCATCGCGACTATACCAAAAGTGGCGCAAAAGTTCTTCTCGAAGTCAAACCGGATAGAATTATAATCAAAAGTCCTGGGGCGCCGGCTCCGCCTGTTACGATCGAATCATTAAAGAATTTCACTGCAACTTCGTGGAGTAGAAATAAAAAAATTACATTTATTTTTAATGAAATGGGTTATATGGAAGAATCTGAATTTGGGATGGACACTTTTAGATCTCTGAGAGAAAAATATAATCTTCCTCTACCAATAATTGATTATGATGGAAGTAATGTTATTGCAATATTTCCGAGAAATCCTGATGCTGTTAAGAAAATAAGTGAAAAAGAAAATATAAATAGGCTTAATGAAGCAGAACTGGCGGGATATGACCTTGTAAAATCAAGAAAAGAAATATCCAAAAAAGAATATGCAACCCATTTTGGGATTAGCAATAAAGTGGCTCAAAATCAACTTAGTAAAATGCGAAAATTAGATTTGATTGGCGATAATGGGCAATCACCGAAATCAAACAAATATAAATATGTCTATAAGATTTAAAATCGTATGGAAAGCCACATGGAATATCATTCCATGCAACAACAAAATCAGTTCAATAAGCGCAACGCATGGAACGATGCATGGAAAATCATTCCATGCTGAACTTTAAAAGTAAAAAACAATGAATTTCAAATTATCAGATAATATAGATAAGAATAAGATATTTCTTGTGAATAGTTCAGAATTGGAAAAAATGATTTTGGGCAACTAAAACAACGAATATATAAAATGAATAAATTTCGCCGTTTTCTTGAAATAGCGGGCAAATTTTATCTACAGGCATTACAATCTTTTGAAAAGCAGCCGGAAATAGCATATCTTAATCTTATTACCTGTGGCGAAGTGCTCTCTAATTATTATAAATATGACAAAGATGAATTACTTGATAGTGAGACAAAAGAAATTCTTTTGACAATTAAAACCGGTTTAGATAACGGAGAAAAAATTTCTAATCAAATTAAAAGTAAATTAAGACAAATTAAAAAAATATATATCAAAACTATTACTAATTTGTTAAATAATTACTTTTTTGAAAACTCGGAATGTCAAGATAAATGCGCTAAGCTAAAAAAAGAAAATATTGAAAAAAACATTGCCGCTGCATACGATTTGAGAAGTAAATTTCTTCACACAGGAGCTGAATTTGGCAATTGGATTTCTCAAAACATATTTCAAAATCAAGAGTTATTAATCGGAGTTCCCAATATTAAAGATAACAAATTGAAAAAATATATTACTGATGCACCAACTTACATAGGATTAGAAAGAATTATGAGATTTTGTCTGTTAAGATTTATGCAATTAGAGGGTAAAATGGAAATAGATGATAGACTCAATGACCAATAATCAAAATAAACAAACTGAAAAAATAGAATGAAATTTTCTGAAAGAATGGGAATAAAAGAAGTAAAGTCAACTATACAAATTGACTCTATGGATGATGATCTAAGAAATGGTCTTTGGAATGTTTTGCTAGGGTCCTATTGGAATCCTATGGAAAGAGAAAGCAGTCCTTTTTTAAGTGGCTCAA
>JAOZSF010000086.1 GCA_029939815.1 bacterium | reverse complement strand
CAAAACCATTTCTTTAATCATACGGAAATTCTGCTGAAAAGACTGGCAAGAAAATGATGATATTTTGGATTTTGGATTTTGGATTTTAGATTTTAGATCAAAAATAAATCCCCTATATTAGTGTCTGATCGAAAACCCCATAATTCGCATTTTTCAACCGGAGTACCGGCGACACCTCTTTTGGCATCGTGCAAAAAAATGAGGTTTTCAGTCAGGCACTATATTAAAAAATAGTTTTAGTAACTGCGGTAACCCAAGCTAAAAATATGGTTTTCGCAGTTAAAAAATTAAGACGTAAAATTATTTCATTATAAAACTATTTTTTTCACTATTTTAATTATTTTAATTATTTCTAATTCAGTTAAAGCCAGTCCTGAAGGTAAATAACAGCCTTCTCGTGCTATTTTTTCGCTTACCGAACATTCTAAAACTTTAACATCAAATTTCTTCAAAATAGGTTGTTCTGAAAGCGACCAAAAAAAATCTCGTGAATCTACACCATTCTGTTTTAATTTCTCCTTGAATTCATCACGATTCATTCCAGAATTTTCTGTAATTCGAACAGGATACATCCAATAAGAAGAATCCGCCCAGCTTCTAATTTTCATAATTTCTATTCCTGGAATTCCGGCAAGTCCTTCATCATAAAGCATTCCCATTTTTTTCTTACGTTCAAGATATTCATCTGCATGAAGTAATTGTGCACAACCGATAGCCGCTTGAATATTTGTAATTCTATAATTAAACCCCAAAGTTTTGTGGTGAAAACGCTGATTTGGAAGATGACAAAGATTTCGCAGTTCACGTGCAGTTTCGGCAAGTTTGTAATCGTCAGTAACAATCATCCCCCCTTCGCCGGTAGTGATTAATTTATTTGCAAAAAAACTAAAGGAAGAAATTTCTCCGAAACTTCCGCAATTTTTCCCCTTATACAAAGCTCCATGTGTTTCTGCTGCATCTTCAATTATATATAAATTGTGTTTTGTTGCAAACTCAATTATCGGATCCATATCTGCCGGGTGGCCATAAATATGAACCGGCATAATAGCTTTTGTGCGTGGCGAATAAGCTTTTTCAAGTTGCTTCGGATCAAGAGTAAAAATATCGGGTTCGACGTCAACTATTACAGGTTTAGCACCAGTATATAAAATTGCGTTCAAACATGAAATAATTGTAAAAGCCGGAACAATAACTTCATCTCCATGCCCTATCTCAAGAGCCGCCAGAGCAACATGAAGAGAAACGGTTCCGTTAGAAACAGCAACTGCATATTTTCGATTTACATATTTCGCAAAATCATTTTCAAATTGTTGAATATAGCTTCCGGCGGAAGAAATCCAACCGGTATCAAGACAATCATTAACAAAAGTTTTAGCTTCTAACGGAATAACAGGTGTATTAACAGGAATCATAAGAATTTTGGATTTTAGATTTTGGATTTTAGATTTTGTGCAAATTATCGATAAATTCTCACAGATTTAGATATAATAATGTAATATTCAAATATCATTTATCAATAAATATTTTGGCTTCTGCATCGCCCGGATATGGACCTTGCTTAACTTCGAGAATTCTAGCATCATCAATTATTCGTACACCATGTCCGCCTTCTACAAACAAAATTGAATCTCCTGCATCAAGAAAAACAGAAGTCAGCAATTTATTATCCATTCCATAAAGATCAATTTCTACTTTTCCAGTAAGTATAATCAAAACTTCTTGAAAAATATCTGTTTCTATTTTAAGTTTTTTATGGCTATGGGCTTTAAGTTCTGTTTTTGCAGGATGTGCAAGCAAACCTACTTGAAAAGGAAAATCAAGCGGAGTAATAAATTTTGAGCCTTCAACTTCTAAATCTTTTGGAATAACAATAGCAATCAGTTGTTTATCATCAAAAATATTTTGTAATTGACTCATAACTGCCCCTTAATTCGTAATGTTACCAAAGTAAAAATGTATTGCATTCCTAACTTTGCATAATCAAATAAATTATTTCCGGTTTTTGATTCTCCTGCCATTCGAGGTTCATTTTTATATGGTAGTTCCAAGATTTTTTCATTTTTTTTCATAGCTCTATAAATAAAATCTATAAAGTATTCACCATAATCCCCTCTTAAACCTAATGACTTAACAACATCAGCTTTAACAGCTATAAATCCACTGGTATAATCTTTAAAAGAAGTTCCAAGAAGCAACCAGGTTACTCTGTTAAGAATCCAACTTAAAACTCTCTGGAGCAAAGTTCCTTTTCCTTCACGAACATCTTCGCCTCCAACAACATATCGAGAATTTACGACTATATCCCAGCCAAGTAAAACACAACTTACAATTTGAGGAATATATCTTGGCGGATGAGAAAAATCACAATCCAACCAGACAATTATTTCACCTTCAGATTTTTTGACACCTTCTAAAATAGAATTTCGCAACCCGCGATTTTCCATTCGTCGGATAACTTTCACAGAACTTTCGCCACAATTTTCCGCAATTTTCCAGGTTTCATCCGGTGAATTATCATCTATAACCAAGATTTCTAAAAAGCGAAAAGAAAAATGTTCGCGAACAACTTTCAATGTATTTTTAATTAACGGAACAATATTTTTTGCTTCATTATAAGTCGGCATAATAATCGACAAACTAATATTTTCAAATTTAGGAGCCATTATTTTATTGCCTTGATTAATATACAACTTCGCATTTTTCTTTTTAATTCAACAAAGCCAAGTTTTTTATAGAAAGCTTGTGCATTAGTATTTGTTTTAAAGGTATCTAACCTGTAAAATTTTATGTTTTGTGATTTAAAATAATCCTCTACTGAAGCAACAAGCTTTTTACCTATGCCTTGACCTCTATACTCAGGTGCGACAGCAATAGATGCCAAACAGGAATTTATTAAAAGATTATCATAAATTACCGGTAAAGATAATTGATATTGCTCCAAAACATTATAAAGCAACCACGGTCTTATAATTAAATTTGTTGCCAACAATAATTTTTGTGAAAATGATTTTATTATTTCGGTAGATAATTTCTCAGAATTTATTGTTGCACTAATAGCTCCGACCACTTTTCCATCAATTTCCGCTATGTTTACAACTGCTATTTCTGATTTATTTACAAATTTATAAATCCGTGATAAATGTCGCTTGCCCAATCGAGCATTAAGCGAATAGCTTATTGCTTTTCGATGTAGAACAACAACAGCTGGGATATCTTCACTTCTTAACTTTCTAATATTTATCATTGATTAATTCTATATTCACAAAATCCATTATTTTATAGTCTAAAAGTATATCAAAAAAAATTCATTTTTGCAATAAAGTTTTAATTTTTCGTTATATTTTTTGTGAACATAAGATAAATTTTAACAAAGCATCTGAAAAATTTCTGTTTTTTTGCTTTTAAAATATCATATACCTTTTTTTTAAAACTTTAGGTATAATATTATTCTACAAATTATTGACTTCGGAAACTTAAAAAAAATGAAAAATCTAAAATCTAAATTTAAAAAATCTAAATGGTTGTTGCATGTTTTGGCAGCCGCTATTTTTGTGTTTCTTGTCTGCTGGCATTTTAAACCTCTGTTTCCAAAAATGAAAACATACTATCCCGGCGGAGGTACTTTTGATGTTTATAATTTTGTTGCTGCTCCTCTCACAACTTCGCGTGCAGCACTTCGGAATCCTCTTGCTTTCTGGCAAGGCGACCGACTTTATCCTCATCCTTTCAGTGCGACTTTATTGATGATAGATTTTCCTTTTTCGTTTACTTATCATCTTCTTTACAAAATAACTTCGAACGCAATTTTATCTTTTAATATATATAATCTGCTCTTCTTTTTTATTAACGGTTTTGCTGTCTATTTATTAATTTATTATTGGACGCGATCTTGGCTCGCAGGAATTATTGCCGGCGCTTTTTGCACTTTTTTTCCGCATCGATTTCATTCCATGGAAGTCGATGTTCAACTTACTTATATCGCAGCACTGTCTTTGCTTGCTTGGCTGGCATATTTGCGCCGCGGCGGTTTAAAAATATTAATTTTATTTTTCTTTATAGTCGCATTAAAAGTTACTACTCCGGATTATCAAACAATTTTTCTGGCAATAATCCTCGGGTTTGCTGTCCCGCTTGGATTTATAGCTTATCCTGAACGCTGGCAAGCTTCCTGGAAACAATTTATAATCGGTTGCGTTATTTTTATAATCATAATGCTACCTTTTTTATATCCTTATTATGCTGTCCTCACGCGACTTCCGGGGCATGGTTACAAAGGCGTAATGTTTGTAAGTATTCATCATTTAACCGCAAAATCTTTTTGGGCGTTGTTTACTAATTTTTTTCACAATATTTCTCATTTGAGAACTCGATATTCCAACGATCCACGTGCTCTAATCTGGCCGGGGGCAATTTTAATTACAACGGGAATTTTTTCAATTATCTGGGGAACAATTTCACCTTTTCTTCTCGGAAAAAAATCGGTGTTAAGAATAGGAATTGTTTTGAGTTTAATTATTGCGTTTTTGCTAACTTTCACAAATTTTATTCATCTCGGTTCGTTCGGAGCACTTTCTCGATTATATGTTGATCCGCCGCTTCTTTCGTCAGTCCGTCAGCCCTGCGCTTTTATTTATTCAATAAATTTCTGTTTAAGCATTTTAATCGGGCTTCTGATAGGAAATATTTTAACTTATATTTCTCGAAAAAATTGGATAATTAAAACAACAGTCTTCGGTATCGCTATTTTAATTTTAATTTTTGGAACTTTAGAGCATACTGTCAAATTACGCGGACTAACTAACTATCAAAGAATTTGCAAACCAACCGGCGTTTATGCTTGGCTGAACAAGCAAAAATATCCTAGCCCGTTTATAAGATTCCCTTACACTTTCTCTTCAGTAGGCGATTTTACAAGAGGAGCTTTTAACACGCTTGCCGACCAGCCATCGGCGTATGGGCGTTCAAGATACGTTTTGCCTTTGCAGTATTATTTCAAACAGTTCAACAAAAAATCTGCAGCGGAAAAGGCAGCTATGATTTCTGTTTCGCCTTATAAATTTTGGATTGAAACAGGATGCAATAAACAATATCAAAAACAAATAGAAGAAAGCAGCGATTTAAAATTCGCCACGAATTTTGGCCGCACTTATGTTTTTGAAAATCCAAATCCCGAACAAGTTTACCCTATTGACATAGTTGTAACTCAAAAATATCCGCAAAGTTTTCCGAATGTTATTTACTCTACAAGTGTAGGATTTGAAATTACAAACAAATATTCTTTTGTTCCTAAAAAAAATAGAAAAATTGTCGGTTACTTTAATTTATTAGATAAAAATAAAAAGTCTCTGGCAAAATTAAAAATCAAAGAAAAACTCCCGTTTATTCTTGATGGTCCAAAAACAAGGTTTGGTGTTCATGTTCAGTACAACGCAAACAAAAAAAGGTTAGAAGGAAGTTTCCAAAGGTACAAACCATGGCAAATAGCGAATGCTCCAATCTCTACTCTTTCCATTTCAGAAAAAGATGTTTTTAAAATAAAATTTATAGAAATTAAAATTAAACAAGTGGGAACTGAAAATGAAACTTCTTGTTTAACAACAGTCAGCCCAACACCTTCACGTTGGCCATATAAATTCGGAATTCCGGTCGCATATTGCAATCAAGCGGGCGGTTTTAGCGGAATGCAAAAAAAAGGTGAAACTACTTTTCAATTATCTGAAGGAAAGAATTCGACACTTTATCTTTCAAAACCTCGCAAAATTTCTGATTACATAATGCTTCGTGCTAAAGAAGCTATGCCGATAAATCCAAAAGAGTTTTGTGTAAATATTTCAATGAACGGCAAAGAAATAGGGAAAATAAAACTCGAAAAAGATTGGAAAGATTTTAAATTTAAATTACCAGAAAATAATTGGAAACAATTGAATCGGTTTGATTTCTATTATCCAGAAACAGTGTTGCCGTGTCTTTATTCAAGTTCGCGAGATGAAAAGAAAAGATGTGCGGCTTTTGCGGAATTATCTGTTATTGACAAGCCAAAACCGGAAATTCAGAAACCTGTTCAATGCGAAATCATCGAAACTATTTTTACAAAAAACTTAATTAAAAATGGAAACTTTAGTTCTGGAATAAAAAACTGGCATTACTGGCAAACAGCCAAAAACAACAAAAACTTTTTAAAAATTTTCAAAGAGTCCGAAAAGAATTTCTTACAAATTTGCAATCCTAAAGCGGAACTAATTGGATTGGTTCAAAGTATTCCTATCAAAGCCGGAAAAGTTTATAAATTGAGTGGCGCGGCTCGTTCTGCCGGAAACAATTCCAAAAAGATTTTCGGCGGAAGAATAGGTTTTTATATTCCTAACCAAAAAGAAAAACAAATAGTCTGGATGACGGAAAATAATTCTTGGAACAAAAAATCTATTATTTTTACAAACAAAATTGATGCAACCGCATCGATTTTTGTTCATCTCGGATATGGAAATATTTCAACAACCGGAGATTTTAAAAACATATCTTTTCAGGAACAAGTAAGCCGAATTTCCCGCCCCGAATCTAATATCAAAGAAACACAATTCGATTTTTCTAATATTATCCACAGAATTTCATCAGGCAAAACAAATGAAAATTCAAGCGTTTTTGCAGCTTTTAGAAAATGCAAAAGCAACGACAAAATAATAATTTATCCCGGAACTTATCATGAAAAAAATCCCGGTTCTGAATGGTTGATCAGTTATAAAAAAAACGTGGAAATAATCGGAAAAGGAAAACCTCAAATAATTGTAAAAGCTGATTCCCCGGGTTATCAGATAAGCATGCAACTGCCGTATAACACTGATTTACTTTTTGAAGGAATTCGACTAAAAACGATTGCTGATATTTCTAACAACAAAGTAGTTTATAATGCGGTTTTTACCGGCGGAAAAAATATAAAAATTTCTAATTGCGTTTTTGAAATAGAATTGAACGGAACAAATTCCATTTGCAAAAATGTTGTAGCGGTCAACAACGCGACAAACGTAGTTATTTCTAACAGTGAAATAATAACCCGCGATAATTCTAATAGCAACAAAGTTTCGCATTTTGCTTCACACGATGCAGTGCCGTTAGAAATCAGAAATGTTACTTTGCGTGGGAAAAATCTCAAAAATGTTTGTATAGGGACGATGCATCAAAAGGACTGTCAGACAATTTCTGAATAAATAACGTATTTTGAACCACATAAGGAACATAAGAGCACATAAGTTTTCGTGTTTATAAAATACTATCGAAATAAATTAAAAATAATTGGAATTTCAATTATTGCATTTCTTCCAAACTTATATTTGTAAATTCT
>JAOZSF010000085.1 GCA_029939815.1 bacterium | reverse complement strand
ATTTTAAATTTGTAGGTTCGTTGACAAACGGATTGCAGGAAGGTTCAAAATGGCCGAAATATAAAGGTAAAGAAATTGACCTTCATCACGAAGGGCATTATGGATGGAAAACACAGGCGATAAATGAGAAATTAGATGAATGGATATTAAAATGGGAAGCTGCGCCTGACATCGCTTTAATTCATCTTGGAACAAACGATCGGGCTGCTGAAGACTATAATAAATCGATAACAGAACCTTTAAAATCTATAATCGAAAAACTTAGAAAACTCAATCCTGATGTTGTTGTTCTAATCGGGCATCTGAATTTTAATGATGATAATAACTCGAAAAAAATAAGAAAACTTGTAGAAAAAATGGCGGAAAAAGTCTCTACATCAAATTCTCCGGTTATAACTGTTCATCATTATAAAGGATGGATAGAAAATCCTAAAATGGAAAACGCGGATACTTTTGACTGGGCTCACCCAAATCCGAATGGGCAGAAAAAAATGGCGGAAAATTGGGTTGACGCTATGAAACCATATCTAAAAAAATTATGAAATTATTTATTTTAAGCGCAGTAGCAATTTGTTTAACCGTAAATGTAATAGCAGCTCAACTTGATTCTTCTTTCATTCTGATAGAAGCCGAAAACCCTAAAACCGCCGATTTTGAATTTAAAACTTCTAATCGTGAAGGAATTAGTTCAGGTGATGTTCTTAACTTTATTCTTCAAAAAAGGCAGATTGATAATATCCCAAAAAATGGATTAAACCTCAATTATGAGGTTGATGTTAATAAAGGCGGTGAGTTCGATTTGTGGTTCAGAGTTGAATTCGATTATGTTCGCGCACCCCTTGAATGGCGGATTGATAATGGCGATTGGAAAGAAATTTCCGGCACAAACTATACTGCTAATTTGATGCAGTTAAGTAAATGGAACACTCTTTCCTGGGCGTATGCCGGTAAAATTAATTTGGCTGTCGGGAAGCATTCTTTGGATATTAAGTATTCAAAATTAGGTTCTGACGGACGTTTTCTTGTTGGTTTAGATTGCATTGCGTTAGTTAAAAATAAATGGACTCCGGAAGGTAAATTCAAACCGGGAGAAAATTATTCTGACCCTAAAACCAAAGCTGCAGCTAAAAAAGTTTATTATTTTCCAAAAACACAAAATTTAAAATCCGATAGAACAGATTTGCTTTTGACAGGTCTTTGGGAAGTTGCAAGGTTTGATGACCCAAATATGGATATTGACACTTATCTCGCTATAAAAGAAATTCCAAAAGATGAGGAGTATAATTTGAGATGGCGGGGCGTTGATGCTCCCGGAGATATTTTTAAGCAGCGTCCGGATATGGAATTAGCCCATCGTTTTTTCTATAGAACAAAAGTTTTTATACCGGAAGATTTTAAAAACAAAGGGTTTTATCTTCATTTTCATGGCTCTACTTTTATTGTGAGTGCGTTTGTAAACGGTAAATTCTGCGGTTCAAGAAGAAGTTTACTCGTTCCGGGTGATATTGATATTTCTAACGCGCTTATTCCGGGAAAAGAAAACACAATCGTTCTCGGGGTAAAAAGCCCTTGGTATGCAATGTCTCCGGGTTCTCGACCTGTCTTCCAATATGGCGAGGAATACGTTAATAAAAGGATGAAAGGAAATAAAAACAAAATAGTTTACAGTATAGAAAAAAAACGCGCAAATCCAGGTGGTAAATCCGCTTCTTGGGCTGCACCGGTTTCGCCTTCAGGAAAAGGAGAGGGAAATGCTCAACAGGTTGGGTTAGTAAATCCTGTTCGGCTGGTTGTTGTTGGCAAAGCATATACTGAAGACATTTTTATCCGAACTTCGCTTACTAACAAAAGTTTGGATTACGATATAACAATCAAAAACACAAAAGACAAACCGGTAAAAGTTACTATAAAAAACGAAGCAATTTACGAAAAAACCGGCAAGGTAGAAAAAGTTTTCCCGGTCATTACGGCTGATGTCGCTGCTTATTCTAATAAAACTATCAAAGCAACCAACAGTTGGGAAAATCCAAAACTTTGGTGGCCGGCGGAATCTATTGATGATAAACCTGATTGTTATTTGATGAAAACTACTGTCTGTATTGATGGTAAACCGATTGATGTAAAAACTGAACGGTTTGGGTTTAGAGAAATAACTTATGACGGACGGCATTTTTTATTAAACGGTATCCGCTGGCATTTTTGGAACTGCCATCAAAACAATGCAGGCGGCAACGATGAAGAATGGTTAAAACTATATTTTAAAAGAAATAACAGATTTCATCGTTGTGGTGAAGGCGACAACACTCATTGGGATTACCGTGAAAAATCGTTAGAATTTTTTGATAAAAACGGCATCCCGGGAAGATTAAGCACCTGCATTGACGGTATGATGCTCTCTTTAGATTTAAGCCGGGCGGAATTTTGGGAAAACTCGAAGGAACATGTTGAGCAAGTTGTTAGAGCTTATCGCAATCATCCTTCTATTATGATGTGGTCGCTCGGAAATGAGATGATGTTAGTTACCGCGAAAATTGCTTATAGCAAAGTTTATGGAGATATAGAAAAGAAAGCCGCGGAACTTACTGATCTTCAGAAAAAAATTGACCCGACAAGAAGAAGTTTTCAAGACGGAGGTGGTTCTCTTGGTGGATTGATTGATATGAACTGCCAACATTACGCTATTGTAAAAGGCGATGGATTTCCCAGTGGCGCTTATAAATATTTAACTTGTGAAGAACCATTTCAACCACGAGAAAATTCGACAAGCTCGAAAAGATATAGATGGAACGGAAATGTTCCTCTAATTTTAGGTGAAGTTTGTTATTATGGTGGAAATAATGACAAAGCAACCTGGATCGGTGGACCGAAAACTTTTCGCGGCCCGCGCGAAGCAGATACTGCTTACGGAAAATTTATAAGAATCGCTTCAGAAGGCGCAAGATTTCAAGATGCTACTGCTATGTGTCCCTGGGCATCAGGCCTCCCGGGCGGTATGGAAATAGGCTGGGAGCGAAGAGCTGTTTTTGTTCGCGAATACACTTCTTTGTTTTTTCCTAAAGAAAAAATTGATAGAACTGTTCGAATCTTTAACGATGGAAGAGATTCAGATCCTTTAACTCTAAAATGGAAATTTGTTTTTGACGGTAAAGTTACTGACTCGGGAGAAAAAACTTATAATGTCAAACCGGGACATTGGGAAGAAGATTCTATTCACTCTACTCTTATTGATACTTCTAACCGTGTAGATGGATTTTTAGAGCTTGAATTATTTGCAAAGGACAAACTGGTATTTGCTGACAAAAAACCTATTTCTATAATTCCGGAAACTAAAAAAATTGATGGACTTTCTAAAAATAATCTTTCTGTTTTCGACCCTGAAGGAAATGTAAAAAAATGGTTGAAATCAAAAGATCAACTTTTTACGGAAATTACTGATTTAGCCAAAATACCAAAATCAGCTAAGATATTGATTATAGGAAAAAATGCTTTGCCACAAAATATCGCTGCTAAAAAAACTCACAATAAAAGAAAAAAACAAAAAAATATTCTGCCGGAAAGAAATGATGCTAAGTTTATCGCGGAGTTTGTGAACGCTGGAAATACAGCTATCGTTTTGGAACAAAAATTACCGCTTCAAGGTAAAGAACTACCGGTTCCAAAAATTACCACAAACGCGAAACAAGCGAAATATCATAATATGATTTGGGAAGAGTTTGATGTGGATACAGGTTTTTCGGGTTCTATTTCTTTTCCGATGGCGCCTATTCATCCTATTTTTAACAATCTTGAAGAAGAAGACTTTTTTACCTGGCGCGGGAAAGATGATTACAATTTTAGAAATGCTTATGCTACTCCGCAAAGCGGGGTTCTATCTTTGGTGCAGGCCGGCGATATGCTGGATTTATCTGCGTTAATGGAAGTGCCGTCCGGAAAAGGAAGGTACCTGCTTTCGCAGTTGTTAATTGCCGGTAAACTCGGTGTGGAACCGGCTGCTGATCAATTATTATATAATTCTTTAGTTTGGGCAAAAAACAAATCTGATTCTAAACCTGTTGAAATTATTGCTGTTTGTGATGATAGTTTAAACGATTTTCTGACTGAAACAGGTGCTGAATTTAAACGTGAAAATAATATAGAAACTGCCTTAAAATCTAACGCTGATGTCCTAATTATTCAGGCAAATGTGAAAGCGATGGATTTTTTGGCTTCTAACGAAAATGACTTGAAATCTTTTTGCGACAATGGCGGCTGGATTATGCTTTCCGGTTTAAACAAAAAAGGGTTGGCGGATTTTAATAAAATCGTTGGTATAAATCATCGGTTAAGAAATTACAAAACTGAAAGAGCTGTTCTTGAAAATCTTAATGACCCTCTCTTGTTAGGAATTTCCGATCGCGAAATTAAACAAAATGCTGCTGATATGGTTGCTGCTTACGCAAAAACTTATCGAGTTTCAAGTAACGTTTTTTCTGCTGTTGTTGATGGGGTTGATATAACTTCTTTTGCTAATTTTAAAGATAAAACTCATGCCAGGGTCGCAAATGGTTTAACTAATGACGATGACTGGAAATATATTCTTTATATGAAGACAAAAGATAGTGACTTTGCTGACGATATGCCTGACAGAATTTCTTTTAAATATGACCATCCGGAAACTTTTTCCGCTATTAAAATCTGGCCGAATCCAAGTTACAAATTCATCAAAGATGCTGAATTAATTTTTGACGGCGATGATGATAATTCAGAAAAAATTTCGCTTGAACCTTACAAAGGCTTTCAGGAATTTAAGTTTAATCCTCGAAAAGCGAAGGAAGTTGTTTTAAAAATTAACTCTACTCAACCAAATCCTTTAGCTCAAAGAGATATAAATATCACAGGAATAGATTTAGTTCAATTAATCCGGGAAATCCCGGGGGATATTGGCGAAAAAGTTGTTTTCTTATCTAATCCGGTTGGCCTTGCAAAATATCCTATCGGGAAAGGGGGCATTCTCTTAAACCAAATTGATTATCATAACGATGATGGCGTGGGATTTATAGGAAGAAAAAAGAAAAAAATAAATCAGGGTAACAAAAGAAAAAAATTAACTGTATTTACAAACATGCTCCGTAATTTAGGGGATAATTAGGGCACGAAAAAGTTTTAGCGAAAAGTTATTAATTTAATGTTTCATTCAACAAAAAAAGTCGATTGTTATTGACAAAAATTGTCGAATAAAAATTTCTGCAAGAAACTTATAAGAAATCGTGTAAAAATAATTATGAAAAAACAAGGATATTTCAGTTCCGATTTTACTACTTATACCATCACGGATATGTTTCCTCCGCGACCTTGGTATAATTTTCTCTGGAACAAAAATTTTATCGCGCAATTAGACCAGTTCGGTATGGGCAACAGCTGGCATTATTCTGATTCAGGTATTCGGTCGAATCATAATTGCAACGGTTCGCAATCGGATTTATGCACAATAACCGACAATAGAATTATCTTCATCAGAGACAATGATAACGAAACGCAGTGGGCGGCAAACCGGAATTACAATTCGCTTCCTTTCGAGGAATTTAAGACAGTAGTCGGACTTGGCTTCTCAGAAATTATTTCTAAATATTCAGGCATAAAAACTTCATTCAAAATCTTCGTTCCGGAAGATGGAAGCTATGAATGCTGGCAGATAAAAATAAAAAACTGTTCTGATAAAATCAAAAATATAAGCTGCTTTCCTTACGCTAATTCTTCACTCGGAAGTTTGCCGCACGCGGCTTGTTCTCACGGTTTTTTTGCCGAAGAGTTAAACGGAGTAATTTTAGAAAACAACGGTCCTAATTTACACACAAAACTTACGAAAACTTTTTTTGCAAGTGATGTAAAACCTGTGAATTTTGAAACTACCAACCGAAGATTCAGAGGCGTTTACGGCACTATCGCAAACCCGGATGCGGTTGTTGACGGCAATTTGTCTTCAAAAGGCACTTCCTTTGACTGGCAGATGATCACCGCGCTTCAATTTGATTATTTACTAAAGCCCGGTGAAGAAAAAATTATTAATATCATTAGCGGAATCGCGGAATCTTTAGACGAAATTTCTAAAATTAAAATTAAATATTCTTCGTCAGAAATTTTCAATACTGAACTCGATAAAATCTTGAAAAATAATATCGAAACTTCGCAAAATGTCGTCGTTCTTACCGGCGATAAACATGTTGATGCTCTTGCAAACTATTGGTTAAAGCGCCAGATTTCTCTCGGAAAAACCTGGGGCAGAGTTTATGGAAAAGGATTTCGAGATATTATGCAGGATTGCACCGCAGTCGTCTCTTTCGACCCTGCCGCCGCAAAAGAAAATATGATTTCATGCTTTGAACATCAATACGAAAACGGGAATACTTTACGACAATGGAATCCAACTTGGAAACATCCGTATCGCGATGGAGCTGTTTGGATTTTCCCGGCGGTAACCGGTTATTTAAAAGAAACAGGAGATTTTGATTTTCTAAATGTAAAAGTTGGATTTCTCGATAGCGATAAATCCGATACTATTCTCAATCATTGCTTCAAAGGGATGTACTTTTTACTCGATAACCTCGGCGAAAACGGGCTCTGCCTCTGGGGCGGCGGCGATTGGAATGATTCGCTTGACGCTGCGGGAATTGAAGGTAAAGGGGAAAGTGTATGGTTATCCGAAGCGACGGTTTTTTCTGCGAAACTTTTTGCGGAACTTTTGAGAAGAATTAACAGAAAAGACGATGCCGATATTGTTTTGAAAAAAGCTGATGAACTCGCAAATTCAATCACAAAAAATGCCTGGGATAAAGATCATTTTCTAATGGGAATTAATGATAAAAATGAAAAAATCGGTTCTTATGATTCCGATGAAGCTAAAATATTCCTGAATACTCAGACTTGGGCTGTTCTCGCCGAAATAACCGGTGCCGGAAATGAACTGCTGGACTTGGTTGAAAAAGAACTGCAGTCCCCTTTTGGCGTTGTTCTTGCCAAACCGGCTTTCTCAAAAGGTAATAAAAACATCGGACTCGCTACCTTTATGGATAAAGGATGCTGCGAAAACGGTTCGGTGTATAATCATGGCGTTGCATTCAAAATTGCCGCAGATTGTAAACTTGGAAGAAGCGAGCAGGCGTACAAATCTCTAAAAAAATTACTGCCCGGAAATCCTGAAAATCCTGATAGCGGTGTTGAACCTTATGTTGTCGTAAATCAATATCTCGGTTTGGAAAACCCTTATCGGGCTGGTGAGGCAAACGGCACCTGGATTACCGGAACAGCCGGCTGGACATACAGATGCATTACAGAATACATGATAGGGATTCAGGCAGATTATGACGGACTAAAAATCAAGCCGTGTCTTCCGGCGGCATGGAAAGAAGTAAATATTACGCGTCAATTCCGC
>JAOZSF010000084.1:1260-7439 GCA_029939815.1 bacterium | reverse complement strand
ACCGCAAACCACATTTATGCAGAACTTCCCGTTTTTATGTTCTGAATAGCATCCGCGGTCAAGCATAAATCTGCACATTTCAAAAACTATTTCCGCACCTTTATTGAATGTAAAGCCATTATCACCTGTGAGCCGGTCGTACATTCCGATTGCAAATGCGATATCCGGGAGGAGATGATATTCCGCGGTTGACGCTTCATATACATGTCCGCATTCTTCACCTTTAACTGAGTTCCAGGAGAAAAGGGCGCCTTTGCCCTGCATTTGAATTGCGCGCTCGCGCGCTTTATCAAGAATACTGTATCTGTATTCGAGAAGATTACGAACAGTATCCGGCTGTGAATAAATAAAGGCGGGAATCATATACATTTCTGTGTCCCAGAATACATGCCCGCAGTAACCGTCACCGGATAAGCCGGTTGCGCTGATACTTCTATTTGGAACTTCCGGATTGCTCTGCCGCAAATGGAAAAGAGAAAAGCGGACACCCTGCTGGTCCTGCAAGTTTCCTTCTATTTGAATATCCGCGTCATTCCAGTAATTTTCCCAGAAAGTTTTTTGTTCATCAAGCAGCTTGTCAAAGCCATTTTCTTTTGCGGAGATAATTTCGTTTTCCACCAGTTCTGAGATTTTATTTTCAGCGGCATCCATTGTTGAAAAAACAGAAAAGAATTTATCCAGAATAACTGTTTCATCTGCAGCGACTTTTTTTGAATAACTGTAGTTTAGTTTTTCAGTTTTACCTTTAATAGAATATGTTTGAGCAAGTGCGACTTTATCATCTGAAGTTGTTATCTCAATATTAACAATATCGGCATCATTTTTTCTTGTTATTCCGGTAATTTTTTTATGATTTCCCGGCATAACTTTACTTTCCGTTTCAACGTTTAATTTGCTTGTAAAAATAATCACACAATCTTCTTCGGGAGTTACTTCATAACGTAAAGCGGCAATGTGACGTTGAACCATAGAGACAAGGCGAGTAGTTTTAACGTTAATGATTTTGCCTTGTGAAGTTTTCCATTTGAATTTACGTTCAACAGTTCCGGCTTTCAAATTCAGTGTTCTTTTATGTTCGAGTAATTCTGATGTCGCGGCGCTGAAAATTTCACCGTCAACTGTAAGATCAATTTTTGTCCAGTCGCAGATATTTAAAATAGCGTGCCGGGTTTCAGGATAACCGGGCAGTTTCCAAAGATGCTGATAAGGTTCGTATCCGCAAACTCCGTTGACAAATGTTGCCGGATATTCATCGTAACCGGTATCGCTTTCCTCAAATGAGCCGCGCACACCGAAAATTCCGTTTGACAGAGCAAAAACAGATTCCCAGAATGGAAAACGATTTTTTTTAAGTTCGGTTTCGGTAACATTCCACGGCTCTTCAATAATTTTTTTCACGCGACCTGCGTCAAGCAGCGCGCGAATATCTATTTCACTATAATCGGTAATTTGTTCGTGCGCGTTCGGCAATAATTTGGGAGAGCCGACGCCGATACATTTTATTTTTGCCGCGTGAGCTGTTTCAACACCGGATTCAGTGTTTTCAAAAATGATACAATGAACGGGATGCATATTCAGCAGTTTTGCCCCTTTAAGAAAAATTTCCGGATCAGGTTTGGGATTTTCTATGTCATTTCCGTCGACTACCGCATCAAAATATTTGGTTAGGTCAAGAGTGTTTAAAACCGTCATCGCGTTTTTACTTGATGAACAGATTGCGAGCCGAACGTCTTCACTTTTTAATTTTTTCAGGAAGTCAATAATGCCCGGACAGAGGTCATCATTACCAATGTTTGCAAGTTTTTTCTTGTATTTATCGGTAGAAATGATAATGGCATCGAGGTCAAATAAAGCAGCTCTGATTTGATGTTTCATAGTTTGTTTAGTTATTATTTATTGATTGCAATTGCAAAGATATCAAGAATAACAGTATTCATTTATTTTTTTCTGTAAATAATAATTGAAAACCAATAAATAATAAATGATAAATAGTAAGGTTCCGGAATGGGGAATCCCGTTATTTTTATGTCATCAATGGTTAACGCGTTAACTCCGCCTCCCTCGTCATAAGTCTGATGGATCTGAAGTACAAAACTTCCGATTCCCGGAGATGAAAAGCTATTTGAGAAAGTATGGAATTGATTGTACCCGCCAACTGAATTAACTTCCACGGGTCCGAGGATGGTTGTGCCGTCGAGTTTAACTTCGAGTCCTGCTTTCCCGCCTGTGGCTTCCCGTGAGTTTGCTTTTAGCGCAAAAGTGTATGCCATATCACCTTTGAATCCGGAAATGGTTTGGCTGATGTATCCGGGGTTTTGAATAAAACAAGCATTTCTTCCATCTGGAATAGAACCGTTATCCAGAAAAGGAGCAATCTCCATTGTGTTGCGGCCGATTACCGCTGTAGATTTTGTCCAGTTGTCAATTACGGCGTCATATCCGGGCCATGTAAAACCGGTTGTACCGTTAGCTTCAAAGCTATGATTAGCAATATAAGGATTATTTACTTTTGCAACGCGAATATCATCTATTAGTAAAGTGCTGTTAATGTTAGCATTAGCCTGAGAGATTTCGAGAGTTAAATTGGTTTCCGCAGCGGAAAAATTTCCGGCAAAAATATGAAAAAAATTGTTTCCCTCAACAGGTGAAACCGAAACAGGGGAGATAACAGGAATTCCTCCGAGTTTTACCTCAAGTTGTTCTGCTCCGCTGCCTGCGAGTGCCGCGTTTGCGCGAATGCTAATTCGGTACAGCCCGTTTTTTTCAAGATTTGAAATAGTTTGCGAGATAGAGTTTTGTCCTTTTATAAAACAGATATTTTTCCCTTCCGGCACGGTTCCGTTATCAAGAAAAGGACCTGCGGAAGTATTGCGGCCGATTTTATCATTTGAAGAATAAGTCCATCCGGTCAATAAATTATTAGAGACAAAACCCGGAGGAATAATATTGCTGCCGTCAGCTTCGAAGCCGCTATTTTTTACTAATCCGGCTGTACTATTAATAATTTTTGTTATTTGAACTTTATCAATTAAAAGCGCGAAATCGGAACTTGTGTTTGTGTGAGAAATTTCAAGAAAAAAATCTCCGGTGCCCGGGCTTACAGTTGCAGAGAAAATATGGAAATCTTCGCTGCCGGTAACCGCGGAAACATTTGTGGGTCCGATAACAGAAGCACCGTTTAATTTAACTTCCATAACTGCGTTTGATTTTCCGGTCCAAGTTCCGGCATTTGCGTATAAAGAAAGTTCATAATTTTCACCGGATTCAAAACCTGAAACCGTTTGGCTGACCGATCCGGCGGCTTGAATAAAACAAACATTGTGTCCGTCCGGAGTTTTTCCCGTTCCGAAGAAAGGTCCGTCGGAAGTGTTGCGCCCGGCTGACGCGGTAGAGAAAGACCATGAATCAACAGGATTATTTGCAATATATCCCGGGAATGTAATTTCAATTCCGTTATTTTCGAAGCTGAAATTTTGGAGCATAGGTTTGCGAATTAATTCCACCATTTGATTTTCATTACTGCGAATAGGAATTCCTTCATTATTATCATTAATAAAAGTAGTGAAATTATAAATTACGTTGCTCAAAGAATTGTAATATTTTATTTCGTATCTGTCGTGCGGTGGATAAACTTTTAACGGATCATTTCCACCATCAGTAGAAACAAAAATCGAATTGCTTGTCGCGGAAATAGTAAGAACAGTGTCCTGAAGTCTTATTCGGTTAATTGTAAGTGAAGGCCACGCAGAAGGTAATTTAGGGTTAACATCAAAGCCATCGGTTTTGGGATTAAAACCGAGAAATCCGCGAATCATGATCTGAGGAACAAGAACACTTTCATAAAATTCATAATCCATGCCAAGTCCTCCGGCAGTTCCGCCGCCTTGCAAAGTGCCGCGAGTAGAAACTGTGCTGTCATAATAATATTCTCTATATCCGCCTTCATCCTGAACGTGTTTGAACCAGTCAAGAATTTCGTTTAATCGCTGCCAGGTATTATCAGCGCCGAAAGTTTTTAATCTTATCATAAGGTCATGATAAGTGAAACCGAGGACTGCGCCGCCATCCTGCACCTGTCCGCCGAAGGGGATGGTTTCCGGATTAGACCATACGTAATTATAATAGTCAATATTGCGCAGTGTTGTTGCCCGTGGACCGAATTCCCAATGGTAAATATCGTTGGTTTGAGATGTATCGCCTGCAACCGCGCGTTTTCCATCGAGCCATTCAGCAATTTTTCTTGATTGATATTCGTTTGCGAAACCATAATGAACAGCTTCGCAATTTAAAAAAGTAAAACCGTAATCATGAGCAACGCCATTAACATCTATTGCCGCGACAAATCTTTCGGTGGTTTGATTCCAGAATTGCGTGGAATTATTTTTTAATTCTTGTGCGAGAGATTTTAATTCTTCAGAGGAGAATTTATTTTCGCTGCCCGGAACTTCCCATTCAGGATGTTTAGAAATTTGGTTTTCAAGGTCGGCAAGCTCATTTAAAGCGTTATAAACATAAATAGTTGCCAGAGCATCTTTTCCGCCGAAAGGCAGCAAATCCCAATATCCATTTCCAACGCCAAGTCCTTTGAGAATGGTTTTACCGGGGTTGTATTCTATGCCGCTGCGACCATCGTGACCGATCCACGGAGTGGATACGCATTTATTTGAGTGGAGTTGGAATTCATCGATTGCGTAAGCGACAGCGAGCCGGATTTTATTAATATTTTCTGTGATAAAAGACCTGCTGCCGGTCCAATTAATTATACTGCTGCACGCGTCCGTGTAAATTGAATTGTTTCCATTATGGCGAGAATCAACGGAAGTAATTATTGAACGAATATTAACAGATGCGCCTGCGGAATTTCCGAAATTAATTTTCAATCCGGTTAAAATGTCGTTTACATCCCACAAAGAATGTTGATAGAGCGGAATCATAGTGAAAACAGCACCGTCAGCGGAAGAAATCGGCTCGAAATAAACTCTGCGCGAAGAATCAAAAGCAGGGGCGGCGGTAGTTTTCCATTCGAGATAAGGTTGGACACCGGGGGCGGCGTCATTCCATTCCCATTCGAGGCGAATAAAAGGAGCGACAATATTTTTCACTGAAATATTTGGAGTTGTAATTTCCGCATTAGCGCTTGAAAGGGTGAGTTCCCAACCATTTGTTCGATCGATTTTAACAGTAGAAGCGCCTGATTTAGTCCAGCCCGAATCAGAAGTGGTTGGCGCAATTCCCCATAGAGCTTCCCAGTGAGCATCAATTGCGAAGTGCTGTCCCCAGCCATCGCTTTGTGTCCAATAAGGAAAGGGCCATCCTTCAGAATGCGCGAGACCGAGGTGTTGATGACAAGAAAGGTAACCGTTGCTGCTGATTCTTCTTGTAGCGATAGCGTTTTTATGATTATTGCGGGTGGAATTTTCTCTGATGGGTTCCAATGCAGGCCATAAAGTGGATTCAGCAACCCAATGACTGTTGAAAGTTCCGGAAATTGGCACAGGATAGTGAAGATAGAAAAGTTCACGCATGTAAAACATGTCCTCCTCAAAACCGGGAACTGAAAAACTTGGAAATGAATTCGGCGGAACGGTCGGCTCAACCCAGATTCTTATTCGGTCGATAAAAGTTGTGCGGTCATCAACTCCGCTGTAACTGTGCCTGAAATATAATCGGTGAGTATCTTGCGATGCGGTAAAAACGGTTTGCGTTCTGTTCCAGTAAGTTTTATTTGAAACTTCATGTGCGGGGAAAAGTTCTGTGATAGTGCTTGTACCGCCATCGCCGGAACCAATCAAGATTTGGAGGTCGCCGTTTGCGTACCCCTGCCGACTGGCTTCGCTCCAGCAAATATGATAAACGCTGCCGGAGGTCCAACCGCTGACAGTCTGTGCAATTTCTGCTCCTTTCTCCTGAAGGAAAGCCATATTTACGCCGTCATCAGCTTGTAGAGGGCCGGGGAACGATCCGCCTTCTCTCGCGACACCGGAAGAGTCAAAGAAATCCCAGCTGTTGTCGGAATTTACCGGATTGTATTGGTAATTACCTACAATATGTGTTTCGAAATCCTTGTCATTGCATGGCGGACCGGGATTTGCGAATGCGGTTGCTGCTAAAACGCAAAATGCGGTGAGAGTAAGTTTATTTGTCATAATCAGTTAGTTGGTTTAAAAGTCTAAAGCACA
>JAOZSF010000084.1:0-1160 GCA_029939815.1 bacterium | reverse complement strand
AAAGCACAGTTTTATATTATTTCCATATAATCTCTGTCGGGAAGTTCGGGGAATTTATTGTGCGGCTCCGCCTGATACCAGTAGGCAACAGAAGAAATATCATCCTGCATCGGTAAAAATCCGCCTTCACTCCGCCAGCCGATTGCCTGCATAGTAACTTTTAAATCTTGGTCAAAACGAATAGGGTCCATAATGTGGAATCTGTAAAGTCCGTGCCGGTCTCCCTGCTTTGCTTCGCCTTTAACTCCGAGCGGATAACCCATAAACGGAGCAGAAAAAGTATCGGCAAAGCACCAGGCGCCACCGAAATAATCTTCAGTGCCTGTTCCGCAGATAGTTGGGAATTCGGAATCACCATCCATAAATATTTTTATCTCACCTTCGCCCCACCAGCCTGTAGTATTTTGCTGCCACGCCATATAAGTGCCGACAAAATGCCCTTTACCTTTTATTTCATCAACGATAACATAATCTTCTTTGTAAGGCAGGGGATTAGTGCGTCGGAACTGCGCGTGAAAATATGCTTCGTCTTCCGGGATTTCAGTTAACGTGTAGTTAATGGCGTAAAAGAATCCCCCCGCATCTTCCGGGGCACGGTTTTCAATTGTGATTTTCGCGTGTTTGCGGAAAGGCATTGGGAAATAACAGTTGAGTCCGCCGCTTGGATTAACATTGATCGGCAGGGCGAGTACATTTGCTCTTGTGTTAAAACCGTTACAGAAGAAGTCACCGATAGGAGCTTCAACGCTTGGAGTTTCTTCGTTGTCCCAGTAAATTCTCATGATGAGGTCACGGAATCTTTTATTGTCAACTGTTATCCAAATGTGCTGAATGCATGCCGGACCGTCAATATCCATGATAGTGGTAGTGGATTCTTTTTCGAGAGTGATTGCCGGTCGAACCTTCCATTTCTGCCCGAGGACACGTGCACAAGCGTTGTTTTCCCATTTTTGTCCTATTTTCGTTACTTCGGGTTGTGGTGTATCTGATACTTCAGCCATTCCGCCTTTACCTTTTTCACCGTAAACATTTTCGGCTGTAATTGAGCGAGTTTTTGCGTCAGATAATTTTGAGATATTCCCAAGGTTCATGTTTAATCCGTTAAAGTTCATTTTTGTTTCTCTGTTTTTTGTTAGAATTTGAAATTAAAAGCTCGATAA
>JAOZSF010000083.1 GCA_029939815.1 bacterium | reverse complement strand
GGAACTCCGGGAAGAGAGAATAGCGTTGTTCCGGAAGGTTCCTATTTATTATTTATTATTTATCATTTATCATTTATTATTTACCTGAGAAGATTTATCCCGGGTGTGTAAGCATTTTGTGGGTTAATTTTCTTATCACGGCGTAAAAACATGAAATTACACTCCGAATCCATTAAAAGATTTTTTCGTTTCGCTTTGCTTTTTATCGCAATGAGCGTTATTATTATTTTACTTATGCGGGCGCAAACTACCAATCTTGCAGGTCCGTTCGAATTAGAGGCATCGGAACAGTGGATTGTTAGACAAGACCGTCCGGGCGAAATTGTAACCCGGCACACGCTTGGCAGAAGAAAAGCGATTCAGGAGATGCGGCTTTATCGTTTTCCTGATGAGGATATTTTAACGGTAAATCTAGTATCAAATTTAACTGAAGGAACGTGGGTTAAAGCAAATGAGAATGTTCTTGATTTTAAGTCGCTGACTGATAATGCTAACGAAAAAATCCTCGAAGCACGCGTTAGAAAATTAACTGAACAAACAAACGTCTTGCATAACGGTGAACTTCAGGCAAGATACGAACAGGCACTCGCTAATGTGGCTCTCGCGGAAACCAATCTTGCAACTTATGTTCCTCTAATTAAGCGACGTCGCGGTCTTGTTAAAACCGGTGTCCTTTCCGAAGATGAACTTCAAACATACGAATCGGAATATTATAATCGACTTCAAGATGTTCAAGTTGCCAAATCAGCCGCCCTTTACAGAAAATCACAAGCTGCACCGGGTATTATTGCAATGGCTGATGCCGAACTTGAAGAGGCGGAAAGAGAATTGGAACTTGTCCAAAGCCGTCTTGCCGCTCATTTGGTTAAGACTCCTATTGAAGGCCGGATAACAAGATCAAGCGGGGATTCGGCAATTTTATTAAGAGTTATGAATGAGGAAAAACTCGTTGCGCGAGTCGTTGTTCCAATTGTTTTTAAAGATAAAATTCATATCGGGGATAAAGTTTTATTGAATTTTAGCGGTCATCAAAATTATCCCGTTGAATCTAAAATCGAAAATATCATCGTGCAAAGCGTACCTATGCTCGGACAGTCTATTCTTCATCTACTCGTCCCTATTGATAACTCTAATAAGGAGTTAAGTGTTTCGATGACCGGAACAGCAGTGTTTACGACTGTTGAAATGAATCCGTTACAGTTGTTAATTAACCGGATAAAAACGGCGTTCAGGAAAAAGAAGGTGAAGAAGTGAAAAAAGACAGATATGGACGTTACGAATTGAAATATTTTCTGCCGCCTAATCAGGTTAAAAAATTGATCTCGTGGTCTGAATCGTATATCAAACCGGACGCTCATGCTGAAATTATTGATGGAGTTCCAAAATATAATATTCGCTCGGTTTATTTTGATACGCATGATCTCGGTCTTTATTACGAAAAAATGGATGGGTTGAAGAATCGTAGAAAATTCAGAATTAGAACATATAAAAGACCCGATGACGATACTCTGGTCTTCCTTGAAATTAAATACAGATTTAACACGCAGGTAATGAAAGATCGCGCTAAATTCACCCTCGCGGAAGCTAAAACTGTTCTTGCAGATAGAAATTATCTTGAGAAAATGAACCCGCCAATTCATATTAAAAAACCGGCGGAAAGATTTATTCATTATTATAATTCATGGAATTTACAGCCGGTCGTTACTGTCATTTATGATAGAATTCCTTTCGTGGGGCGTAATGACCGACAGGTACGTCTGACAATTGATACGAATATGAGATTTATTGACCATCGAAACGAAAACAGAATTTTCTTTCCGGGAAAAGAAGAACCCGTTCCGCTGCCCGGAACGGTTCTGGAACTAAAATTCGATAAACTGATGCCGGAATGGATGAGGCAGTTATTAAGAAGATTTGATATTCGACAGCAATCGATTTCCAAATATGCTTACTGTGTTGAGGGAGCAGTTTTTAACAAATATGAGATAATATAATTATGCCAACTACTGATGCTGATTTAATGCAATGGTCTATGTTTGCCATGTCAACCACAACCTGGATTGATGTGCTGCTAAACTTCCTCGTGGCTATCGCTTACGGTTTTTTTGTTTCGGTAATTTATCGACACTGCAGAGGGTTACACGCAAATCGCTCTTTTATCCAGACGCTCTATATGCTCACTCTTATCATTACGCTCATTATGATGATAATTCTCAGCATTAGAGGTACCGCCGCAGTGGCTGTCGCGTTCGGCTTGATGGGCGCTCTCTCAATTATCAGATTCAGAACCGTGGTTAAAGATAATCGTGATACAGCTTTCGTCTTCCTCGCTGTGGGCGTGGGAATGGCTTCCGGCACCGGGAAATGGTGGATCGGTTTCGCCGGCCTCGCAGTTATTGGTGTTACATTAATGATGTTGGAAAATGCTCCTTGGGGAAGAAATAAAAGAAGTATTATTGTAAAATTGACTTTCAGACCGCATGGCGCAGATGAAAAAGATGTAACACGCGATATCGGAAATATTCTCGCTCAACTCGGCTCTCAAGTGCACATGATTCATGTGCGAACTATCAGACTCGGCGAATTGATAGAAACGACTTACGCGTTAAATCTTTATAAAAATATTACACCTAATTACGCCATTGAACAAATCCTTGCAATAAGCGGTGTTGACAGTGTGAATATTTTCAATCCGCAGGATTTGCAGGAACCGTGATTAACTGATTAACCGAATATTTAATAACTGATTAACTGATGATTGTAGACAATAAACTGAGCCGTCACATCAAAATCCAAATCGCAGGCGTATCTTCTCTCGAAGATTCTGTCCGTTTAATAAATCTTGGCGTTGACGGTCTGGGCTTTACTCTGCGGCTGCCTTCGGGAAATCATGATGGACTCACAGAAGAAAAAACTAAAAAAATTATTGCCGCGTTACCACCTCTTGTCGGAACAGTTCTAATAACTTATATCACAAATCCGGTTGAAGCGGTGGAGTTTTGCAGATATCTCGGCGTAAATACAATTCAACTTCACGCGCCGGTAGAAAAAGGAGTTATGACGGAAATAAAAAATCTCTTGCCGAATGTTAAAATTATTAAAAGCGTGAATGTTGTGAATTCATCCGCAATTGATGAATCAAAAAACTACGCGAAAGAAGCTGACGCGATTATTCTTGATACTTATGACCCGAAATCAGGGCGGCACGGCGCAACAGGTATGACTCACGATTGGACAATCAGCAGAGAAATTGTTGAGACATGCCCCAAACCGGTGATTCTTGCCGGTGGATTGAGCCCCGATAATGTAGCTGAAGCAATAAAATTTGTTAAGCCGTGGGGTGTTGATGTTCACACCGGAATAGAAAACGCTGACGGTACGCCAAACCACGAAAAAGCCGCTGCATTTGTGATGTCCGTGCTGTCGGTTTAGTCTGTTATTTTATATGATAGCCCTATGATTAAAATTGTTAAATGTGTCCCAAATATCTCCAACGGTAAAAATCCGGAAGTTTATAACGCTGTCGCTAACTCAATAAAAAAAATTAAAGGCGTTAAACTGCTCCACGTTCATCCGGGATTTTCAGCAAATCGTACTGTTATCACTTTTGTAGGCACACCAACGGCTGTTGTTGACGCCGCGTTTGAATTAATCAAAACCGCGAAGGAATTAATTGATATGACTTCGCAGGATGGCATTCATTCACGAATGGGTGCCGCGGATGTTTGCCCGCTTGTCCCGTTGTCGGGCGTTTCGATGTATGAATGCGCGCAGCTCGCACGTAAACTCGGTAAAAAAGTTGGTGAAGAACTCGGTGTATGGGTTTATCTTTATGAATTTGCAGCAGCAAAACCGGAATTTAAAAACCTGACTTTTGTTCGAAAAGGCCAGTACGAACATCTGAAAGAAAGAATCGGCAGACCGGAATGGAAACCTGATTTCGGCCCGGAAAAGTTAGACGAAAAATTCGGCGCTGTGGCTATTGGCGCGCGAAAAGTTCTGCTTGCTTACAACATAAATGTTGAAAACAGGCAGAATCTTAGCGTAGTTAAGGAGATTGCGAGAAATATCCGCGAATCGGGCAGAGTTATAAAAAACACTAACGGCACCAAAAAAAGAATTCCGGGAATTTTTAAATCAGTTAAAGCGGATGCATGGATTATTCCTGAATACAATCACGCGCAAATTACAATGAATTTAACTGATGTAGAAGTTACACCTGTCCATCTTGTTTATGATGAAGTTGTAAAACAGTGCGAAGCTCGCGGTGTAAAAGTAACCGGTTCGGAGTTGATAGGATTAATACCTTTAAAAGTTCTGCACGATGCCGGGGAATATTCTTTTAAGAAAAAAGGAATCAGCGGGGATTTCTCCGATGATGAGTTAATTGCCGAAGCGGTAGATTTCCTCGGACTTGACAAGTTTGAAAAATTCGATCCTCACGAAAGAATACTTGAGAACAAAATTTTGGATTATAATTAATACCAACAGGTCACATACCTCCCATATTTCCCATATCTCTCATGACCAATTTTGAAAAAATTCTTATCGAACTCGAAAAAAATAACCTGCTCCGCAAGCGGCGGGAGATTGATTTCCGTTCAGGAAAAATTCTGAAAATTTCCGGGAAGGAGTTTGTCGATTTTTGCAGTAATGATTATCTCGGTTTCGCGGACGATAAAATAACAAAATCCGCCGCTAATGCAGCAATTGAAAAATGGGGGACCGGCGCGGCGGCATCGCGACTGATTTCCGGTGATCTTTCTCTAATTCGAACCCTTGAAGAAAAAATCGCTGAATTTAAACAAACGGAATCATCACTCGTTTTTCCAACGGGCTTTATGGCAAACCTCGGTGCAATTACCGCTTTGGTCTCAAATGATGATACCGTAATTCTCGACCGGCTGGCTCATGCATCGCTTGTTGACGGAGCGCGTCTTTCGGGAGCGAGACTGAAAGTTTTTCCACACAATGATATAGAAAAACTTGACACGATTCTTTCAAAAATATCTTCCGGTAAAAAACTTGTTTTAACAGAATCTGTTTTTTCTATGGATGGCGATAAAGCTCCGCTGAAAAAACTTGTTGATTGTTGTAAAAAAAATGATGCCATGCTACTCGTTGATGAAGCTCACGCTCTCGGCGTTTACGGAAACGGCCGAGGATGCGTTGCAGAAGAAAATCTCGCAAATGAGGTTGATGTTGTTGTCGGAACTTTGAGCAAAGCAATCGGTTGTCAGGGCGGATTTGTTGCCGGGAAAAAATCATTGATTGAATTTCTTGTCAATCGCGCCCGGTCGTTTATTTATACAACGGGAATAAATCCTGCCTCTGCCGGAGCCGCACTTGTCGTTTTAGAAGAACTTTCATCAAATAATTCACGTGTAGAAAAGTTATGGGACAATGTAAATTATCTGCGTGAAAAAATAAAGAATCTACCGCTTATCGGTGAAGGACCGATTTGTCCCGTGATGGCAGGAAAATCCGATTCCGCACTCGCTTTGTCAAAGCGTCTCTTTGAAAACGGTTTTCTCGTTCCGGCTATTCGGCCGCCTACGGTTCCGAAAGGTACAGCAAGAATAAGGATAACAATTTCTTCAGCTCATACAAAAGAGCAGCTAAAATGTTTAGCGAAAGTATTAACCCAAATTAATAGAGAAAAATCATGAGGACCAAAAATACAATCAGAGTTTTAATTGCTTTAATTTTAATTACTGTGCCGTCATACGCGCTTACAATGAAATTTATTAACGAAAATACCGAATATAATTCAAATGAAGTATATGTTTTGTTTACAGAAGCCGCAGCTCCCGCAAATCCCTTTGATGCCTTGAACAATGGGCAGCCAATGTCAACAACAACCTCTTACAGTTTTGCCGAACTAAGTAACGGAATAACTTTAAATCATGTTGACGGCGGCGTGTTTTATGTTTCCCTCGGAAAACCAATGACAAGCAATCGAACCGCTGCACCGAGTTTTACAAATACTTCCGATCCGGATTATTACACCCGCTGGGACAAATTTGAAATTACTTTTAATGGTGATTCGACTGATGTAGCTAATCTTACAGGAATAAATTCTTTCGCTGTGCCTATTTCTATAAAAACTTACGGCAATGGCGGGACAACACAACGCGAATCTCGCGGTTATTCAATTTACGCGGATGAAATGATAAACTTGTTGGAAGCCGAAGCGACAAATAATTCAGCGGTTCTTAAGGGTGCAACCAACAATTTTCTAAGGGTCATTGGGCCGACAACATATCCGGCAGGTACTTCCGGTCCATATCCCGTTTTCGACAATTATATTAACTCGGCAATCGCTTCCGGAGATCCAATATTAATTCAGGGTTTGTATTTAGGCGGAGGCATTTTGCCAAACACAACAAATCAAGTTTATACTTTTACAAATACTTTTGATTCCGGTAGTAATATGATAATGAATGGCGGCGGAACGGCTGTTGGAATGGATCATACAATTGTAATCTCAAATGATGTCCTGGCTTATAATATTTATGCAAATAATCCTGATTACTATGTAGATGGAATGAAATCAAGCTTCGCGGCAAATAACGTTTATTCAGCGGCGGTAAGAGATGTTTTGGCGGGATTCGCAATCGGCTTTGTCGGCAGCGAGGTTATTGATCCGGCTACAGGAACTGCATTTAAAGATGAGTTCAGCAAATATTGGTATGCAACTAATCAACCGCTCGCGTTCAGTGATGTTCAGCCAAGCAATGAATTTTATAACGGATACGCGGAAGTTTTCTGGAAATATTCAGATTCTTATGGTTTTCCTTTTTCCGACAAATTGCACAAACCGGTTCAGGCGAGTCTTAATCCGGCGAATGTGGACACAGTAGAAATAGTAATTTTACCTGATGTTCCTGAACCGTGTTCATTCATAATTTATAGTTTATTGTTTATGATTTATTATTTTAGAATTAGAAAATAATTTTTAATCAGTGATTTCTACCGGGCCGGTATCTTCGTGATATTTCGCGCTGCTTTTAATTTTGTGTATTTTCAGTTCTTCTTTTGTCATTTTCTGTTTTTGAGATGATTCCTTTGCTTCTTCTGTCACCTCAACGGAATTTGTGTGTGATTTTTTAGCAACATTCTCTTTCTCCTTTTTTTCCTTTTCTTCTTTATAGGGATCAAAGCCGATAGAAAAAAATTGCGGATAAGGATTGCCGTCAGGCGTTGTTATATCCTGCTGAACCTGTGTAATGAAATTTACAAAATTCGTTAGTGAACAGAAAAGGGTGTGGAGTTGCTGCGTGGAACTTAAACTGCCGCCCAAGATTACCATCTTCCGGTCACTTTGTACACGCGACCATACATCCGTCAAAATAACTCCTGCTTCATCGGCATTATAGCGGATTTGGGTTCTTAAAGTTTCGTTATCAGCCACGTTCCCCACATTCCCGAAAACGAAAAAGCTTATTGCTGAGAATAAAACTAATCCGATAACAGCTGTTTTTTTAGATGTATTTTTCATGATTTTAAGTTTTGTTAAAAATCTACAATACTTTGCCACTAAGACTCTAAGGCTCTAAGAATACAATATTTAAGGCTTTCGTTTTTTTGTGTCTT
>JAOZSF010000082.1 GCA_029939815.1 bacterium | reverse complement strand
AAATTAATCAATTACTAAATTAATATGCGAATACTTGGTGTTGATATTGGAACTGTAAGGCTCGGTTTGGCAGTGTCCGACCCGATGGGGATGACGGCTCAGCCATTGCCTACAATTGAAGGCGGGTCAGCCAAAAAGGTATCAAAATCAATTCTGCAATTAGTTTTGGATTATGAAAAGACAAATAGCGAAAAACAAAAAATTAAAACCGTTGTAATCGGTAATCCAATCCATCTTAACGGAATGGAAAGTGATATGAGCAAAATGGCAAATGAGTGTGTCCGGTTACTCAAAGAATATTTTAAGCAGAATTTAACGCGTGAAATTAATGTAATATTACAGGATGAGAGATTAACTTCAGTTGCCGCGGAAAAAGTTTTGTTATCGGCGGATTTATCACGCAAAAAAAGGAAAGAAGTGAAGGACAGGGTTGCCGCACAACTTATATTGCAAAATTATCTTGACATAAATGAGGTGTTAAAATGAAAACAGATTTCTTAAGGAAAATATTTAAATTGCTATCAATGGTATCCGCATCACTTCTGCTTGGTGGATGTTTTCTCGCGTATTTTCCGCTGCTGATGTTGGCCCCGCTGCAACCGCTCATTATGCTCGCCGCGAAATTGGCGGCAAGATATGGTCCGCTTTTATTGCTTTTGGTAGAAACTAATCAGCAATTACCAAATGAATGTCCGACAATGATTGCAATGCAGCCGGCGGAAATAACTGAAAAAACGAAATTTAACGGAATTGAAGATCAAATTGTCTATGAAGTTGAAAATAACAAAAATTTGAAAGCCGTAATTCTTGTGGAAAGTAAAATTATGACCGTCGAATGGCTCGCTGAACAAATTCGTACAGCATTCAATAACGATTGCAGCATTCGTGCAGTATTTGTTAACAGCAAATCTTACGGGAAAAACAAAAAATTATCTTTAACTACCATTTCGAAATTAAAAAATGCCGGAGTTGAGCTTTGTGTTACAGAGGGCTTGGCTGAAAAAGCGGTTGATGAAAACATAATTGTCAAAAGAGTTCCGGTACCGGCAAATAATTTATCTTTTAATAACGGAGCGGCGTACGCGTGCATCATGAGCACAGTTCCTGCAACACTTTAAATTTAACGAGGGCGGAAGAAGCCAATGGGAAAACTTGTATCAGTGTTACTTGTGGTTTTGTTTGTTAATTTTTGTTTCGGTACAACTGTATATTTAAGAAAAGGCGGAACAATCGAAGGAGAGGTTATATCGAAAGATGATGAAAAATTTGTTTTAAAAACCGCTGATGGAGAGAAAACATTAAAATGGCGATCAGTTAAAAATAAATCCATTCAGGAAATTTATCCCGAACTTTATGAAGCGTTAAAGAAACAGGCAATCGAAAGGAAAAATAAGAAAGAAGAAAAATTCGCAAAGAAAAATGAAGAAGAAAAGGAGAAAAAAATAGATTTTTCGCGTATTCGCTTAGAAGTAAACTCGAACGAAAGCGAAGGAGCTTTTAAGAAAACAAATGCAAGCCGCTCATCAAGAAATTATAAGAAAGAAAGTAAAGGTAAATTGGATATTGAATTATCTAACCTCGATCCCGAGAAAACTTATACATTGAAAACAATATATTCTCATTATATAAAAGAATATAAAAAGAGCAAACCACCCAAAAAAGAAGATAGTGATATCACTAAAAAAGAAACTTTATCAGGCAATAATAAATATCACTTCTGCTATTTTTCATCCCCTTATTATATGTATAAATTTTCACTTAAAAGTGGAGTGAGCTTTACTGGCGGAAATAAAAAAAGGCATAAATATGGTGATAAAGGCGATGGGTGGGATGTCTCAATTTGGCTTAACGACACGTTAATTTACGAGGATATTAAAGGTAAAAACCCAGTGTTCCATAACAGAATTTCTCATTAATAAAAAAATTATAACTTATAAAATATAGGAGTAAATTATGGCTAAACCTAAAGTAGTTCTCGCTTATTCAGGAGGACTAGATACTTCAGTAATTCTTACCTGGCTTAAAGAAAAAGGATATGACGTAATCGCTTACGCGGCGGATGTCGGGCAGGGAGAAGAACTTGACCCGGTCCGCGAGAAAGCGTTAAAAACAGGCGCATCTAAAATTTATATTGAAGATTTGCGCGAAGAGTTTGTTAAAGATTATGTCTGGCCCCTTATAAAATGGAACGCCTATTACGAAGGATTGTATATGCTCGGCACTAGTGCCGCGCGGCCGATTATCGCAAAACGTCACATTGAAATCGCGAAAAAGGAAAAAGCTGCTTATGTAGCTCACGGCGCAACTGGAAAAGGTAACGATCAGGTTCGCTTTGAATTAACTTTCTACGCTTTAAAGCCGGATATTAAAATTATCGCGCCGTGGCGTGATCCGGAATTTGATCTTAATTCCAGAACCAAAATGATCGATTATGCTAAAAAACATAATATTGATATTCCGGTAACAAAGAAAAAACCGTACAGTTCCGATAGAAATCTTCTGCATATCAGCTTTGAAAGCGGAATACTTGAAAACCCGTGGAAAGAACCGCCGGAAGATATGTTTGTTCTTACTCAATCACCGGAAAAAGCTCCTGATAAACCTCAGTACATTACCGTTGATTTCGAAAAAGGAGTTCCGGTCGCTGTTAACGGCAAAACTTATTCGCCGGCAAAATTGCTTGAAAGATTGAACAAACTCGGCGGAAAACACGGTATCGGAAGAATTGACATTGTGGAAAACAGATTCGTTGGAATGAAATCAAGAGGCGTTTATGAAACTCCGGGCGGAACAATTCTTTATGCGGCACATCAAGCGGTTGAATCGTTAACAATGGACAGGGAAGTTATGCTTACCCGCGACACCTTAATGCCTAAATTCGCGCAGATAGTTTATAACGGGTTCTGGTTCTCACCGGAAATGGAAACACTTAACGCGTTTATAGATGAAGCGCAGAAAAATGTTACCGGAACTGCTAAACTGAAACTTTATAAAGGAAACTGCATGGTTGTCGGCAGAAAATCTCCATGCTCGCTTTATGATGAAGATATCGCAACGTTTGAAGAAGATTCAGTTTACGACCAAACCGATGCGACAGGATTTATTAAGCTTAACGCGTTGCGTTTGCGATTAAGAAAATAGCTGTGCGGAATGGATTTTATAAACCGTTAAAACGGTTTGCGTGTGTTCGCGTTACATTTTACCCATGATTAAAATCATGGGCTGATATTTGATTAACCCACGACTCGTAACCGCCCCGCAGATGCTGGGGTCAGTCATGAATTAAAATTAGACGAAGAGAATCAATATCAACTCTGCCCCACGATTAAATTCATGGGCTGATATTCGTGATAATGAAATATATATCAACCCACGACTCGTAACCGCCCCGCGGATGCCGGGGTTAGTCGTGGGATAATGAACAAAATAACATTAAACCGTTTTAACGGTTTATAAAATATAATGTCTCATTCAAAAGTAAAAATATGGATTCATGGAATTCTCGGCGTAAAAGACCGCGAAAATCTTATTGATACAGAGATAGAAAATAAAGTTTATAATATTATAAAAAGTCAAATTATACATTAGAAATCAAAAAGAACATCACAGGAGGATGACTTTTCAGGAAGAATTTGATAAACTTATTAAATTATATAAATTAGATAAATTTGTAAACCGTTAAAACGGTTGAAATTCATTAATAAATCCCTATTACCCATGATTGAAATCATGGGCTGATATTTGATTAACCCGCGACTTCAGTCGTTTGAATGTCGGAAATCGACCAAGAATATTAACCCATGACTCGTAACCGCCCCGCGGATGCCGGGGTTAGTCGTGGGTTGATAAATAGAATAACGTTAAATCGTTTTAACGGTTTACAGTATGAAAAATATCGCTTATCTTGTAATTTATAAAGGCCGTGTGCAGGGTGTCGGATTCAGATATACCGTGCTGAGATTCGCGCAGGGATATGATTCACTCACCGGATACGTAAAAAATAGGCAAGACGGAGCTGTGGAAATGTACGCCGAAGGAAAAGATTATGAAGTGGAATCGCTGCTCGAAGACATTACTACGGGACCTCACGCGGGCTACATAAAAGAAGTAATAACAAATCTGATGCCGCCAAGCGGAATGTATTCGGATTTTAAAGTTGAGTATTGATATGAAAAATAAAGATGTTAGATGGATTCAACAATTTGATATTTCTATTTTTCGCCATATCAAAAACGAAAATTTAACATTTAACTTAAAAGCAATCGTTCGGAAAATAAATTGTTCAGGCAGTTGCCTGAACAATTTCCTCCGAGCGCCAGTAACAAAACGAAAAACGGCGCGAACATGCCAAATATAATTGTAAAAACTATCCCGGTAGGACCTCTCGAAACGAATTGCTATCTTGTGATTGACAGCGAAACCAAAGATGCTGTTCTGATTGACCCGGGAGCTGAAGCAGATGAATTACTTTCAATCCTTGATGATGAAAAAGTTGCTTTGCGTGGCGTACTGCTGACTCACGGGCACGGAGATCATATCGGCGCGGTAGGAAAAATCATCTCTGAAAAAAACGTTCCTCTTTGGATTCATTCGGACGATGCGGTGATGCTGACCGATTCGGAAAAAAATCTTTCCGCGATGCTCGGACTTTTTATTACAACAGACCATCCTTATAACGACTTGGTTGATGATGAAACGATAAATTTCGGTTCGATACAAATTAAAGTTTTGCATACGCCGGGTCATACGCGCGGCGGTGTGTCACTTTATATACCAAACGAAAATAATCCTATCCTGCTTAGTGGCGATACTCTTTTTAAAGGTGATGTCGGAAGATGCGACCTTCCGGGCGGAAGTTGGGAAACATTACGCAAATCAATTCTTGAAAAATTGTATGTTTTGCCGGATAATACAGTTGTTTATCCCGGACATGGAGATTCATCTACAATCGGAAACGAAAAAATAACAAATAATTATGTTAAAACTGTTTAAATTAAATACAGATTTATGGAACTATCGGCATCTATTGTGGGACCTTGTAAAACAGGACTTTAGAAGCAGATATGCCGGCTCGGTGCTCGGTGTCTTCTGGAATATTCTGCAGCCGGCCGCGCAGGTTTTTATCTTCGCCGTTCTTCTCGCGAAAATTATCGGCGCAAAACTTCCGGCTGACGCGGTAGCACAACTCGGAAATGTAAACGATCCGTTCGCAATGAGTATTTACATCTGTTCCGGTCTGCTGGCGTGGATTACTTTTAATGAAACCGTTATGCGGACTTCTACAGCATTTCTTGCGCATAGGGACCTGATAAAAAAAGTCGCGTTCCCGCATCCACTGCTTGTACTTTATCAAGTTATAAGCGGTATAATTACTCTTGCCATTATGCTTGTAATTTTTCTCGCGGTAATCGTTGCGACAGGGCATTGTGTGGGATGGAGTATTGTCTGGCTGCCGGTAATTGTCGTTATTCAAGCTGTTTTTATGTTTGGAATCGGCTTGTTTTTAGCATCAATTACAGCTTACTTCCGTGATATGCCGCAAATAATCGGGATTTTCCTGCAACTTTGGTTTTGGCTCACACCGATTGTTTATCCACGTGATCTGATTCCGCGACTGATGCCGAAAATCGGAAAGATTTTTGTACAGATAAATCCGCTTTATCATCTTACAAATTTGTACCAAAATGTTTTATGGAAACAAATTGTCTGGTATGATTCATTACCGAACACTTTTGTTCCACAGCAAGATCAGTTTCTTTTGAAATTAGTTCTTATGGCAGGAATATCAATCGTAACAGCAATTTTAGCAACACTCTTCTTCCTGCAGTTAAGAGAAGAATTACCGGATCAGATTTGATGGATTAATTCCCCCTTTCAAGGGGGTGCCCTTTAGGGTGGGGGATGTTAATTGGATAATATCCATAAAAGAAGAAAGGTATAATTTAATCAGAAAAAATAATAAGCAAATACCCGGAAATCAAATTGTCCCGATTTATCAGGACAATTTCCTCCGAGTGCCTCTAACTTAACAAGAATCGGCACGACAATGGACACAGTAATAAAAATTAATAATCTTAGCAAACGATTCCGTGTTTATGATAAACCGCTTGACCGGCTGAAAGAATGGCTTACACCGCGCGGTATGTCATATCATTGGGCTTTCTGGGCATTGCGGGATATAAGTCTTGAAGTTAATCATGGAACTTCACTCGGAATTATCGGTGCCAACGGCGCCGGGAAAAGCACTCTGCTTAAAATTCTATGCGGCACTCTTTCGCCAACTTCAGGTTATTTAGATATCGGTGGTAGGATTACGGGATTACTTGAGCTTGGCTCCGGATTTCATCCTGAATTTACTGGCCGGCAAAATATTTTTCTTAATGCAAGTTTGCTTGGACTGAGCGATGAAGAAATTCACGCTCAGCTCCCAAAAATAATAGAATTTGCCGAACTGGGTGATTTTATCGATCACCCGTTAAGAATTTATTCTACCGGAATGGCTTTGCGGCTCGGATTTTCCGTTGCAGCAAACATCAATCCCGATATTTTGATTATTGATGAGGCGCTCGCGGTCGGTGATGCTTATTTCCAGCAAAAATGTTTACGAAGATTGAGAGAGTTTAAAGAAGGTGGTGGAACGCTTCTTTTCGTCAGCCATGACCCGGGGGCTGTAAAATTACTCTGTGATGAAGCTATTCTTCTTCATGAAGGAAAGATTGCCGAGCAGGGAACACCTGACGATGTCTTGAATTATTATAACGCACTTGTCGCACGACAGGTATCCGACAAAGCTTCTTTTAAAATTGAAAAAGCAAGGAAGAACAAAAAACAATCCGCAACTCAGAGATCAGGAACTTTTGATGCTCTAATCACAAAAATCGATGTTATCTGTGATAAAAAACCAACGCGGACTTTTGTATCAGGAACCAAAGGTGAAATAGCTGTTGAACTTGTCGCGTTATCGGAAATAAAATCACCGACTGTCGGTATCGCTTTGCGTGACAGGTTAGGTTATGAAGTCTTTGCAACAAATACTTTTCGCCTTAAACAAAAAATGCCGGAACTTAAGCCGGGAGATAAAATGACAGTTAAATTTGCACTGGATTTTGATATTGGACCCGGGAATTATACCGTTACAGCCGCTATTCATTCCGGACTCGATCACTTGCAGGAATGCTACGACTGGGCTGATAAATTCATCGCATTTAAAATTTTACCTGAAACAGATTCGTATTGCGGAGGGGTGGCCCGTCTTCCGGTAAAAACGGATGTAAAGGTTGAAAAATCGGAAAATATCGCTACCGGTGAACTTCTCGAAACTATTTTCGGGGAAGCCCCGCATGAAATTAATCTAAGTGATGAATCTTCTTCATGGATGTTCTCCGGATGGCATCCGCTTGAGAAAACAAATGACGGAACTATCCGATGGACACACCGCACCGCTGTTTTTGTTATTAGAGTGGGAGAAAAAGCTGTTGTTAAGATTGATGCTTCAACTGATGCGTCACAATGTGAAACGGCGCCGCTTAAAATAGAATTATTGGCAAACGGAAAACCGGTTGGAGAAAAAGAAATAGCTGTACCGCAATATCAAACTCT
>JAOZSF010000081.1 GCA_029939815.1 bacterium | reverse complement strand
ATATCTAATACGCAAATTTGTAGCCGCTGCCGTTGGCTGCGGACAATTAACGAATTATTAATGAACTACTTTTGGTTAAGCATAAAAACTATTTTTACGATTTTAATTGCAACAAGTTGCGGAGCAATAATTGCCCGTAAAAAAATCCTTCATCAACATGCATTAAAAGATTTAACTAACGTCCTTGTTTATGTAATTTTACCATGTTTAATTTTTAGTAAAATTGTTACCGCGATAAGTTTTGAAGCATTGAACGAGCTGTGGATATTTCCCGCAGCAGCTTTAGTAAATGTTAGTATAGGACTTTCTTTTTGGGTTTGATTCCTTGGACTAAATCATTGTTTTCGGGACAAACAATAAAAAATGCTATTGCGGCTTTATTACTGCACTCCATATCTAAGTCATCACGCCATACAAGATGCATAAAAAAAAGCGGCGGAAAAATTCCGCCGCTCTTTAATAATTTAACTATTCTGTACAAATTAATACACAAAAAGTAATTCGCTGAACTTAGGTAATGGCCATTTATCATCATCAATTTCTAATTCCAGACCATCACAAGCAACTCTTACAGCATCCATATATTTAATCATAGCAACAGATTTACCATCTGTAATCGCTTTGTCTAAAGACGCAACCGCTTTCGTTGCTTCATCAACGAGTTTACCGATTTTAGTTATTTTAGCTTTTGCGCCTGCCTGACCGGCTTTTACACCTACATCAGCAAGAACCGCAATCGTATCAGCTAATTCCGCAAGCTGTTCAAGAGCAACCGGCAGGATAATTGTTTTAGCGATATCAGAAGTAAGTTTTGCTTCTACATCGATAACCATATCATACTGTTCTTTATAAACTTCGTATCTTGAAAGGACTTCCACTTTACTAAGAACACCATATTTTTCAAAGAGATCGATATTCTTTTTAGAAATGAGCGATTTCAATGCTTCCGGAGTTTTCTTCAAATTCGGCAGTCCGCGTTTTTTCGCTTCTTTAACCCAAGCTGCAGTATAACCGTCACCATTAAATAGAACTCGTTTATGTTTTTTAACGATATCGCTGAGAATTTTCTGAAGTGTTTTATTGAAATCAGCTTTTTTAACTTTTTCAAGTTTTGTCGCGATTTCATCAAGCACTTCCGCTATTGCGGTGTTTAACGCAACGTTAGGTCCTGAGCAAGACTGCTGTGATCCAACCGCGCGAAATTCAAACTTATTCCCGGTAAACGCGAAAGGACTTGTTCTGTTACGGTCGGTAACATCCTTAGGAAGCTCCGGTAAAGAATCAACACCGATATTTAAAACATCCTGAGTTTTAGAAGATTTAGCTCCTCCTTTTTCAATTTGACCAATAATATCTGTTAACTGTTCTCCAAGGAAAATTGAAACAATTGCCGGGGGAGCTTCATTAGCGCCAAGGCGATGGTCATTTCCGGCTGTTGCAACCGTCGCGCGCAACAAGTCTGCATAACTGTCAACAGCTTTGATAATTGCACAAATAAAGGTAAGGAACAAAGCATTATCATGAGGAGTTTTTCCGGGCTCAAGCAGATTTTTACCGTCCGGTGAAGCGATAGACCAGTTATTATGTTTACCGTTACCATTGATTCCGGCAAAAGGTTTTTCGTGAAGCAAAGCAACCAATCCGTGCTTGTCAGCTACAGCTCTTAAGATTTCCATTACCATCATATTGTGGTCTGCGGCAAGGTTTAATGTTTCATAAACACAGGCAAGTTCAAATTCTGCCGGCGCAACTTCGTTATGACGGGTCTTTGCCGGAATTCCAAGTTTCCAAAGCTCTTTGTCAACTTCTTCCATGCAGGCAATAATTCTTGATTTTATCGCTCCAAAATAATGGTCATCCATTTGCTGATGCTTTGGCGGAACATTGCCAAATAATGTTCGACCGGCCTGAATTAAATCGGGACGCGCGAAAAATAATTCTTTATCAATAAGAAAATATTCCTGCTCCGCGCCAAGAGTTGTAAGAGCCATACCATCGCTGTCCTTTCCAAAGCAGGCGAGAACTCGTTTTGCCTGTTTTGAAATTGCCTGCATAGATCTTAGAAGAGGAGTCTTTTTATCAAGTGCTTCTCCGGTATAAGAACAGAAAGCGGTTGGAATGCAAAGAGTAGCTCCCGCTTTTGAAATTTTTATAAATGCCGGGCTTGTCGGATCCCATGCTGTATATCCGCGAGCTTCAAAAGTAGCTCTTATTCCCCCGTTCGGAAAACTCGATGCATCAGGTTCTCCCTGCACAAGTTCTTTGCCTGAGAAATTTAAAATAACTCCACCCTCGCCGTCAGGATCGATGAAAGAATCGTGTTTTTCTGCTGTTGAACCTGTTAATGGCTGAAACCAATGTGTGTAGTGAGTTGCCCCTTTGGCAATCGCCCAGTTTTTCATAGCTCCCGCAACAACATCAGCGATGTCACTATCAAGGACTTTACCTTTTTCAATAGTGGCGCTGAGTTTTTTATATACAGCTTTAGGCAGGACTTTTTTCATAGTTTTAAGCGTGAAAGCATTCTCGCCATAAATTTCCGATATATTTGCCGGATCGGCAATTTCTAAATTTGGGTTTCTTGCCGCGATGTTAGCCACAGCATTTTTTCTGATAGCACTACTCATAATTTTTACCTTTTAGGTTATTAAAGTTTTTGTTTATTTAAAATCTAATTTATAATTAAGTACCCATTCATAGCAATTGTTATGCCACTCGTTCTTATTTGTCTATTATAAGTAAAATCCAGCTTTAATGCAAATAGACCTACCAACAGAACATCCACCGGAATGTAGGATATTTTCTCTAAATCCTACAATTTTGTGACAAACAGGAATTTTATTGATTTATTTTTTCTACCAATAAGACATACCCTCTTCCAGCAATTAAAAAGATTTCTGTTTCACGCGGAAAATTCGATGTTAAAAACATCAACCACATAATAAATTTTTACATTTTCGCGATTACGTCGCCGGAAGTGAGGAAATGATCACGCTTCGCGAGTTTTAATGGCAAAAAAATAATATTAGTTGATATTCATTCTCATATCAACTTTTCCTACAGCTAAGAACGATTTGACAATTTCACCTTAAAAGCATAAAATTATCTTATGAAAACAAAAATTGCTGATTTTTGGCATGAAAAAGATGCTCTCTCTGTCCAATGCGAACTGTGTCCGCATAATTGTATAATTAAAAACGGGCTAAAAGGCATTTGCGGCGTTCGTGAAAATCGCAACGGAACTCTTTTTGCCCTGAATTATTTTGTTGCGAGCAGCAGCGGAATAGATCCAATAGAAAAAAAACCGTTGTATCATTTTTATCCTGGAAGTTCGATTTTAAGCCTTGGCTCTTTCGGCTGTAATTTTTCGTGTAAGTTTTGTCAAAATTATACTATATCGAAAGAGTTTTCGGCTTTGAGACTTGAAACTTCAAATTTTACAAAAAAAGAGATTATTGACCTCCTTGTAAAACATTCCAAACAAAATAATCTATTCGCTTTTTCAGGCTTGGCTTACACTTATAATGAACCGACCGTCTCGGCAGAAACAATTTTAGAACTTGGACCCGCTGTCCACGCACTTGGTTTAAAAAATGTTTTTGTAACTAATGGATTTATTAATCCCGGCCCGCTTGATAAATTCCTTACATTTGCCGATGCGTTTAATATCGACCTGAAAGCAATTACAGATGATTTTTATCGCAAACAGTGCGGAGGAAAAATCCATCCTGTCCTCGAAACAATTAAAACTGTAAGTAAAATCGCCCATCTCGAACTTACAACTTTAGTAATTCCGACTTTAAACGATTCAACTGATGACTTTATAAAACTAAGAGATTGGATTGCTGATGAAGTCGGGGAAAATGTTCCCGTACATTTGTCTCGCTATTACCCTATGTATAAACTCTCAATTCCTCCTACACCCGTAGAAACACTTTACAAAGCGCGGGACATATTAAAAGAAAAGATTAACTATGTTTATATCGGGAATATCGGGGAAGAACAAAATACTTATTGCCCAAAATGCGGGGAAATGGTAATCGAAAGAACAGGTTACTCAACACGAATAATCACGCTAAATAAAGACGGTGAATGCAGTAAATGCGGAAACAGAGTGATCGGTGATCGGTAATCTGTCCTCTGTCCTCTGTCCTCTGATCTCCGTTATCGGTTAATCAGTTAATAATTATTTAATATTCCGTTAATAATTATTAATCGTTCTTCCCGTGGAGACGCCGTATCCGGCATCGGAACTTAATGAGTCCTTGATTTCTGCTCTAAGTTCGGAAACCGTTGTTTTGGCGTCTTTGACAGCCGGGCCAACAATCCAATTTTGTTTTTGAGAAAAACTTTTGTTTGGAAAAAGAGGAGTAAGCTCACTCAACATTGTTGTTCTGAACTTTTCCGGTGTTCGTACTGTAAAAACACGTGCGCCGCCATAAGGAAACAATCCGACTTTCGGTTCAACAGGCTCAATTAAAAGAGCTTTTTTATTTTTTATTGACAGGACACAAAACCATCCACTTGCCGTTGTGATAACATCATAATTTTTTTGTGCTTTTCCGATTATTTGTGTTTTATAATCACTGAGCAGCAGCATATTATCACTTACAACCAAATTATCCGGCGGACTCTTTTGAAATGTATATCCCGGCTGAGCACTTTCCGCCTGCATAGCAATCGCAAAATTTGTGCTTATGTCAAAATATGTTCCCGCGCTCCATGAAACATCGTCACGAGTTACATTTTTTATATGAACAGATGATTTCATAACAGCTGTTTCGGGAACAATATAAAAAGACCGCATCCACCTTATTCCATGGGCTAAATCCGGCGGAGAAAGTAATTTCAGCTTCCCGTCTACGTCAAATTTCCAACTCCATGTCCCTTGATAAGCAAGAGTTACATCAGCAATCCTTCTACCAAGAGGGTGAAGCAAAACACCGGATTCGTTAATAAAATTTTCTTTTATGTCAGAACCGAAGTGAATTACTTTACCGGCACTGCCCGGAGAGACAATAACGCAGACATTTTCATTGCTCATGCCGATACATTGTCCGTATTTTTTACTTATATACGGAAAAGCAATTGCTCCATTATCTAAATCTTTTCTTCCCTTTAACGGTTTCGGCTGCGCATAAATATAATCTTCGTATTTTGCTTTTTCGCGGTTCAATTCATCTTTTAAACCCGGTGCTCCAAGAAAATTGGGAAGCAAAAAATCTACATAAACATTTGACGGAGCATCAACTACAATCACTAATTCATCTATTCCGTTGAGCCTTACTTTGCAGTGAACTGGATCTGTTCCTTTTAACAAACCGGTTGAAAACAAGGATTTACCATCACCATAAATTTCAAAATGAGCTTTGCCGTTTTTGGCAGGGGTTGCGTCATCAATTCCAACCATTAATTCGTAAGAAGCAGCATAACTATTCGGAGAGCAGATAAAGAAGGATTTCCCTGCCGCGCCAATTCCTTTTTCGTATGGAAGATTTTTTACGATTAATTTTCCACCTATAACATTCCTGTTAACTCTTGGCTTTCCGCGTTCACGGGCAGGCATTGCAGGTGTCCATTCACAATAAGCTTCCTGCCAGTAATCGCCTGACAGGTCAACTGTTTCGGATGATCCCATTGCTGTTTGCAACGAACGGCAACTGCAGAAAGTTAATACAAAAACAGCAAGGGAAATTAAAAGAATTTTTTTCATTTTATTTTATTAAAAAGGTATATTCTGTATGACCGGGACGAATTTGTTCTTTCATATCGCGATACTGTTTAACATGGATATCGTGACAATCAACATTATAAACTGTCATTCCGACAGCTGCTTCGGTTGTATATCCGTCAAGCATACCTGAAACGATATCAACGACATCAGTTTCTTTTCTTGGAGAATCGAGAGCACTTTGCCACGGTTTTCTTTTATCAAGCTCTTCCTGAATCATTCCATTAGTTAATTCCAGTCCGGGATGGACTCCATCAACATTTGTCAGAAGCGCTTTGCCGTAAGATTCACCGCAAGCAGTAACTCTGAATATTTTTCCAAAAGTATTTCCAGTCTTTTTGACCTCTTTTTGTTTGTTTATATTATATGTTAATAAAAAGCATTTTTTTATAGTTATTATTAGTGTACCAAAATTATGATATTTTTTCAATTTCAAAATCAGATGTTTTAGACAATTTTCAATCAACATTATTTGTCGAATGCAACCGACAAAAATATTGGAAAATAAAAGCACTTAGAGCTTTTGTGACTAAATAAATTTAAAACTTATGTGGTTAAAAATATCAATTCTCTAACGACATCGGTCGCTCAAGATAATTCTCTTCCATCAATTTTTTATCACTCATTAATTCTTGCGTCTTTCCGTCTTTTATTATTTTCCCCTTGTTCATTAAAACCGTTCGGTTACATAGTTCAAGCATCGCTTCCAAGTCATGACTGACGATAATTATTGTTTTATTTATTTTTTTTAATAAATTAATCAGTTCCCGCCGATGCTTTGGATCTAAATTACTTGTCGGCTCGTCCAAAACAAGAATTTCAGGATTCATTGATAAAACGGTTGCAATCGATATACGTTTCTTTTCCCCTTCGCTTAAATGATGTGATGATCGATTTTCAAATCCGCTCATTTCCACCATTTCAAGCGCATTGGTTGTTCGCTTAACCACTTCATCAGCCGGTAATTTCATATTAAGCGGTCCGAAAGAAACATCTTCAAAAACCGTGGGAGAGAATAATTGATCTTCCGGATTTTGGAAAACCAGTCCGACTTTACTTCTAATTTTCCTAACATTTTTGTCGGTCATTTCCATATCAACAACTTTGATGTTTCCGTTGTTGTTTCTGATTATTCCGTTGATATGCAGAATAAGCGTTGTTTTTCCCGCACCGTTTGCACCTACAATCCCTACCGACTCCCCTTCGAAAATATCAAGGTTAATATTTTCCAAAGCGATTTTTCCATCTGGATATGAATAACGCAAATCACTAATTTCAATTACTTTTTTCAAAATAAACTCCAAAATTTTATTGTCACAATTATTCCTGTAAAAATTATATAAAAAAATATATCGGATTTTGTATATTTTAACTCGTTCATCGTTATTATATTCCCGTCAAATCCCCGCGCGGACATGCTTTGATACACTCTTTCCCCGCGTTCATACGCTCTTATAAAAAGCAGTCCTATAATATTACAGACAATTTTAATCTGCCGTAAATATTCGCCGCCAAAATATCGGGAGTCGCGCGCGCGTTCCATTCGATGAGCTTCATCGACAAGGATAAAGACATAACGATACATAAACGCGAGCATCATGATCATAATTTTCGGAAATTTTAACAGTTCAAACCCTTTAAGCAGAATATGAAATCTTGTGGTTGAAGAAAGCATAATTGTAGCCAGAACAGCAAGAAAAGATTTTATTATTACATTCCAGAATATTGTCCATCCTTCCGGCCCTTTATTCGCAAAAGGGAGAAAAAGAGCTACAAGCAAAACAAAAGGAATAATGACTAACACACGTTTAAACACATAACTTAAAGGGACTTTACTTAATAACACAACAATAAATATAATAGCGGCATACGCCGCAAAACT
>JAOZSF010000002.1 GCA_029939815.1 bacterium | reverse complement strand
TTCTTTTCATCAACCATTTTGCCGAGATATTCAGGCAGCTGAACTCCCGCCATTGAGGCAACATCCTGCAGCGGAGGAACACTTTTAATCAAACCCGAAACAAAATTAGCTGTTGAAGTGTTTTTGCCGTCACCGCCTGCGGAATCCCAAACAGTGATTTTGTCAATTTTGATATTTTTAATCGCTTCAACCTGCTTGGCGACAATATCTTCAAGTTTTTCAATCATGAGCAGTGTGGCAGCCGCTTTGGCGTCACCATTACAACTCTCAACCAAAGATTTATAACCTTCAGCTTTGCTTTCAAGAACTTGTCTGATACCTTTTGCTTCCGCTTCGTATCTGAACAGGACACCGTCCGCCATACCTTTTGCTTCGCGGCGTGTTTTTTCAGCTTCTGCTTCGGCTGATATCTCAATTTTACGTTTTTCGATTTCTTTTCTTACAACTTCTTCGGCATTAAGTCTTTCCTGCTCGGCAAGATACTGTGCTTTTTGAATTTCGACTTCAGCCTTGCGTTTTGCCACTTCACCGAGCTGCAGCGCGGCAGCTTTTTTAACATCGAGCGCGGCATTAGAATCGGCTATATTGGCTCTCGCCAGGTTTTCTCCCGAAACGGCTTCAGCTTCCTGCTGTTCGACATAGATACGTCTGTCCGCGCGGGCTTTTTTCATACCTTTTTCTGCTGTCGCTTCATTTTCAGCAACACGAATATTTTTCTCGCGATAAGCTTCTGATTCACCAATAGCGCCTATTTTCTGTTGTTCGGCAACATCGACTTTTGCTCTGTTAACAGCTTCGGACGCGGCTTTTTTGCCGATACTTTCAATGTAGTCTGATTCATCAGTAATATCGGTAATATTTACATTAATTAAATAAAGACCGATTTTATTAAGTTCCGGCTCAACATTTTTTCTGATCGATTCAAGAAAACTTTCGCGATCCTGATTTATCTGTTCAATTGTCAGCGAAGCTACCGTTAAACGCAGCTGACCAAAAATAATTTCTTTAGCCATATCTTCTATCATATTTGCTTCCAATTCAAGAAGACGTTCCGCCGCGTTAGTCATTATTGCCGGGTCAACGCTAATACCGACCGTAAAAGTACTTGGAACATTTATTCGGATATTTTGAAATGACAACGCGTTTTGCAGAGGAATGCTGATTGTCATCGGTGTTAAACTCAGGTAAGAATAATCCTGAATTAAGGGCCAGACAAATGCTCCGCCGCCGTGAAGACATCTGCTCGACATTCCACGCCGAACCTTACCGTAAATTACGAGTATCTGGTCAGAAGGGCATCGTCTGTATCTTTTAGCGAGAAAGATGATGAACGAAAAACTGATTATGACGAGTGCCACTACTGCTAATACATATAAACCTCCATTTCCCATGATATTCTCCTTTTTTAATTGTTAATATTTTTTACTGCAACACTTTTCTAACTACTAAAATATTTCCACTAATAACATTTATAACCTTAATATTCTCACCGGTTTTTATTTCTTCTTTATTTGCGGATACCGCGTTAAATATTTTTAAACTTTCCTGGACAACAACCTGTACTTTCCCCGTCCCGTCTCCCGGAATATTAAGATAAACTGTTCCATCTGCACCGATTGCGTTTTTAATATTTAAAGTTCCATCGGATTGAAGTTTTTTCATTCCCATAAAAATTTTCGCCACAAGCCACATCGTAAAAACACCTGCAACCAATCCACCGCCAACAGCAATTGCCGGAGTTAAATTACTCTGCCGAGACATCGCAAGGCCAACCAATCCGAACATCATAAAGAAACCGGTTATTCCATGTAAAGAGAAAATATGAAAACTTGCCGCACTGTCGATATGCCCCATATCCGAAGCGTCAATGTCGCCATCGAAATCTACATCGCCGTCAATGTCAACTTCACCGTCAAAATCGCCATCGACATCCGAATCGGCATCACCTCCGACAAAGAAAAGAAGTGTTCTAATCAAAAACAAAGTACTTCCGATAACAGCACATATCAGAAAGATTTTTTCTATTCCGTTTAAACTTTCAAAAAAAGTTGTCATGATTTCTCTCCGTTTTATTTTATATTAATGGATACAATAGAAAATTAAATTTGTGAAATTCGTTTCTTATTTCAGTTTTTCCTGATTTTCACTGCAGTGCCGTAAGCGAATAATTCCGCCGCTCCCTGCATAACCGAGCTTGTAGTAAATCTAACACCAACAATTGCATCCGCGTTTTTTTCTTCAGCTTCTGCAACCATTCTGTCGAGAGATTGTTCCCGTGATTCAGCGATCATTTTTGTATATTCGTGAATTTCACCGCCGATAATATTCTTAAACCCCGCCAATATATCTTTCCCGATTGCGCGGGCGCGGATTGTGTTTCCTCTAACAAGTCCGATAACTTCAGTTATTTCGTATCCCGGAATTGAGTCTGTTGTTACAATTATCATCGAATTACCTCCTTATATTTATCGTATTTTTTTAATTTTAAGCGACCGCGAAGAACACTGCTGAACAAAAGTCCAAACCCTATTACTAAAGCAGCCATCCCGATTCTATAAACGGCATTAATATCCGGATGCATAATTAATTCATAAATCCCGTAACCAAGAACAAGCACGATGCCGATACATGAAAGTATCCATCCCGTTGCCCGTTCAAATTTATTATAAACGCCGGCAGAGAATTCCTTTTGCAGCGAATCATCCAGTTCGGGAAGACCGACCGACCGAAACGAATCGATGATATTTTTCTGTGCGTCAAGTTCCGCCTGAACCTCGGGATGTTTTTCTTTGAGTTCGTTCATAATTTTTTCCTCTTCGGAAGTTGCGGTTCCGTCAAGTACTTTACAAATAAGATTTTGTGTGTTATCATCCATAGCTTTCACTTATATTACAACAATATTTTATTTTTATTCATTTCAATAATTCCGCGAGTTTCTTCCTGCCGTTAAAAAGGCGCGACATAACTGTTCCAACGGGCACACCGGTCACTTCAGCTATTTCCCCGTATGACAGATTTTCGAAATGAAAAAGGAAGACTGTTTCTCGCTGTGCCTCGGGCAATTTTTTTACAGCTGTTTTTATTGAAGCCGCGAGTTCATTTTCTTCAATAATTTCGTATGGTTGTTTTGCATTAGAGGAAATTTTTTCTAAAACTATATAATCGTCTTCCGCTCCCGGACATTCCGCGCGTCTTTTTTTCTTTTTCAATTCATTAAAACAAGTATTACGAACAATTCTTAGAAGCCACGGCAGAAAAGGTTTTGAGATGTCAAATGTGTTTATGGCGCGAAACGCCTTCACAAAAGATTCCTGCGCAAAATCAAGCGCGTCGTGATGATTATGCACAATACTTAATGCGTAATAATATGCGCGGTTATTATAATGCGAAACAAGATGATTAAAAGCAATATATTCTCCGGCGCGGCATTTTCTCAGAATAGATTTTTCTTTTTCCGGTTCCATTATAGATATTGTATCAATTTGTTTTAAAAAAAGAAAGATTGAAAATGCAACCGTTTTTGATATAATATAGTATCGTTACAGCTCAACAGAAAAAAAGGAGAAATTATGTGTAAAAAAATTATATTCTCAATTTTAATTTTAATAATTATTATGTCCGGTAATTCCTGTGCACGAAATAAAGAAGTTATTTTAACAAATTCATTTGACGGTTCACAACCCAAACTGCAAAAATTGTTCTTCTGGCGGGTAAAGTCAAAAGTCAGCACCGTTTATATTCTTGGCTCAATTCACGTCGGGACCGAAGATATGTTCCCGCTGAACGAAATGATTGAGATGGCGTATGACGCTTCCGACACATTGGTAGTTGAGCTTGACCCCGAAGAGATTGACAAGGAAAAGATTAAGGGATATTTGGAGTATCCTGAAGGCGAATCACTACAAAACAACATTTCCCGAAACACATATATTCAGCTTTTAAACACATTTGCTCAACTTGGCGTTTCACAGAATAAAATCTCGAAAATGAAACCGGCCGCGGTAGTTACTTCACTTGTAATGCTTAAGCTTGCCTCGTTGGGCTATGACCCTGAATTCGGCATCGACAAGTATTACCTCGATGATGCCAGGAAAAAGAAAAACATTCTGCAACTTGAAACCCCTGAGCAACAATTAAAATTGATGGATAGTCTCGGTGAGCCATACATTGAATATTCACTTCAGGATATAAGCCGCTGGGATAAAGAAATAAAAATATTAATTAACGCGTGGAAAACCGGCAATACAAAAATTGTGGAAAACTTTTTTGAGCGATGCGCGAATTATCCGGGAGGGCAAAAATTTCTTGACACATTTATCTATCAGCGCAACAAAATAATGGCTAAACAGATTGAGAAATATCTCAAAAGTGAAGGAAGGTATTTTGTGGTTGTAGGCGCTGCGCATTTAGTTGGGAAAAATGGTATAATAAGTCTGATTAAAAATACAAAAAAATATCAGGTAGTGCAAATGTCTGATTTTTTAAAATAATTAACAATGGAGAAAAAAATGGATGCTATGTCTGAAAAACAAAAAAACGAAATACTTTTTATGCAGTTCGTTATGGGACTGTCTCATTCAGGAATGATGCAGCTCGGGAAAGTAATGAACCCAATGACTCAGAAAATTGAAAAAGACCTGAATGGAGCTCAGGCTACTATTGATCTTCTTTCCGCCTTAAAAGAAAAGACAAAAGGAAATTTAAGCAAAGTCGAAGAAGATTTATTAACTAACAGCATCTCAACTCTTCAACTTAATTATGTTGATGAACTCGAAGATAAGAAAGAAGAGCAGGCTGAAGAGAAGATTGAAGAAAAAAGTGAAGAATCCAAGGAAGAGGAAAGCAAGGAATAATTCCTTTAATTATTTTTATGAAGAAAATTAATTCATTAAAATCTATGTTCACGCAAAGCCAAAACTGGCATGCTGAAAAGAAAACCATTGCTCTTGTGCCAACAATGGGCGCTTTGCATGAAGGTCATCTATCTCTTATTCGCTCGGCAAAGAATAAGGCTGATAAGGTTATAGTTTCAATATTTGTGAATCCGATGCAGTTCGGTCCTAACGAAGATTATGACAATTATCCCCGCACTTTATCAGAAGATATTAAGAAGTGCCGCAAAGCCGGTGTGGATGTCGTATTTTCTCCTTCGGTAGCGGGAATGTATCCTGATAATGCATCAACCTGGGTAAACGAAGAAGTATTATCACAATATCTTTGCGGTGCACGGCGTAAAGGGCATTTTCGAGGTGTTTGCACCGTTGTTCTTAAATTATTTATGATTTGTAGTCCTGACATCGCAATTTTCGGCCAAAAAGACGCGCAGCAATCAATAATTATTAAAAGAATGGTCCGCGACTTGAACATCCCCGTTAAAATAATCATCGCACCGATTAAAAGAGAAAAAGACGGCTTAGCTATCAGCTCACGAAATAAATATCTTTTACCTGAAGAGCGGAAGCAGGCGGCTGTAATTTACAAAGGATTACAGGAAATAAAGAACTGGAAGAAAAATAATTTATCGGTAGCACAAATCCGCCGAAAACTCATACGGTTTATACAAAAGGAAAAAGATATAAGAATCGATTATATATCTATTGTTGATATTAATACTCTATCAGAAGTTTCGCGTCCCAACAAAGGGGATAAATTATTAATCGCGATTGCCGTTTTCTTCAACAAAGCGCGATTAATTGATAATATTGAAATTAAATGGTAAGATTTCCGGTTCGGGCAATTATTCACCAATCATCCTAATCTAATGGAAATTTTAGCGAACAGGATATTCATAAGCCCCCATATCAACTATGTTGTCAAAAACACGAGAATTCCCATCGAGGTCATAAGGCATTGGTGCGAAAGCATTAGTTCCGGCATTGATGCAAGATGAATTTACTTTCAAATGATAATTGCCGGATTTTATATCTACAAATTCCGGATTATTTGAAATATTCCCTTCGCCAGATAAAGCGGCTGAACAGCTATATTTAATTTTGCTATCACAAAAATTATTGCCATAATTATAAGCAATGTTGTTCCAAACAATGCAATTGTTGACAGTAGAGTGTGCTGTAGCACTACCATTCCACGCAGTATTTCCAATAATAGTACAATTGTTAACGATGGCGTAACATGTTCCACCACCTCTTGTATCTGCGGAATTTTTAGTAATAATACAGTTGTTGACGGTACCGTAGAACGCTCCGGCGCCCAACCCTGCGGAATTCATAGTAATAGTGCAATTGTTGATGATGCTGTTGCATATTCCGCCACCACAATTTCTACTGATTATACAATTGCTGATAGTGCCGCCAAATATACCTCCGCCCCAGTCTGCCGAATTTTGACTAATAGTGCTATTTTGAATTGTGCCGCCATGATTGTAACGCACCCCGCCACCATTAAATTTTGCCGAATTCCCGCTAATAGTGCTATTTTGAATTGTGCCACCACGATTGCAAAGCACTCCACCACCATTAAACCTTGTCGAATTCCCACTAATCGTGCTATTTTGAATTGTGCCACTATCATAACAATACACCCCTCCTCCGCCATGCCACTCCGAAGTATATCCGTTTGTAATAGTAAATCCGTCAATTGTTGGATTCGCACTAAACAAATAAAAACATCTGTTTATATTGTTCCCGTCAACAATAGTGTTTTCAGCTCCGTTAACGCTTTTGACAATAATATTTTTTGCCACAAAAATTTCGCTGCTTGGATAATAAGTTCCATCATTAACAAGAACAGTATCACCATCGGAAGATGAATTAACCGCCGTTTGAATATTAGTCGCCGCAGTTGCCCACGAAGTAAACGGTGAAGAATGTGAACCTGTTTTTGAAACATAATATATACCGGCGAACGTTTTTGAACAAGTCAAAAAGAGTAAAAATATTGAAATTATAATTTGAGTTTTTTTCTTCATTTTTATTTATAATTAATGCTACGTTTTGTGGATAGTTATCTGAAATTGGTTGAATTTGTTAATATATTTTTGCCGTTAGGAAGACATGATTCAGCGGAATCATAACTATCAATTTTTGATGACTCCGCCTGTAGTGCAGTTAACTCCTGTTGCGAGAGAGCAGTATTGTATATACGAAATTCATCGATCATTCCATCCCAAAAATGTTCGCCGTGCGATGCAAGGTGCGAATTGAAGATTTTGCCGATAAAGGTGCCCTTGGTGCAATGCTTATCGCCGGCTCTCATGTGCTCACATTTTTGCACGAGACGACTATCCTGATAAAGCCGTCCGATATCTCCTTCATGTGTGATTGCAACAAAAACCCATTGATTAAGAGGAAAGACATCCGGATTTTGTAATACATCTGTTTGCGAAAAAGCCGAATGTGTTACGAACCCTAACTTGCCGTAAGCATTAACATTGAAAATATAATCCCATGTACCCGACCACTTCAAATCCCCACGTGCGAGAATTGTTCGTCCGCGATAATTGGCAAAATCGGCGGAATCTTCAAGTAGTGTTTTCAAATACACCCAAGCAGTCACGCTGTATGGCTGTGAAAGATTAATATCACGAGCAGTCTGAATGTAAGCGTTACTACCATTAAATTCATATGCTCCTTTATATTTTCCGTTAGAATAGGGTAAAGCACGATATGTTGTCGCTTCGTTTCTATGTCCTGCTCGGTCGCATATCGTTTTTCCCGTTTCATCAAACGAGTATCTAAGCTCAAGTTGACTTTGATTTGAACTTACCGCCGAAGTGTTTTGCCAACGACCGGTTGATTCATCCCCTTTTTTATTTTTGTATATTGGTGGAAGTTTCCCGTTTAGTTTCTTAATGGAATCATAATAAGATGACATTGACGTTGGACGGCGGTAGATATCAGAATAAATCACCCATATTTTGAAGGCATTAGAAAGTGAACCGTGAACCGAGCATACCGGGTTTTCATTTTGTCCGCCAACTGTATATTTGCCGCCGGTAGGGCATATATAGAAAGGTGCCTTTTTTCGATTGACCGGAACATCTATTGATCTTCTGTAAACATCCAAATCCGTTGGCAATTCATCAGATGGTTTCAAACCAAGAGCATGCGCAAATATATTCTTTTCCACCTCAAGAAAGCGCATGTTTTCTGCACAACGTTGGTACTCATCTCTTAGGGGCCCGATTGCCTCTCTTAATGGACAAAAATCACGATCTTTTTTCTTTTCTTTTTCTTTCCATTGCAAACTTTTCCATTGCGAATAGTATGTGCGAGGAATTGTATAAGGTAGCACTATTGTATCAGCCGCCATACAGAAATAGAGGTCAACATAGGTTATCCATCTGAACGAATACCCGATTTGTGATGCCCAACACATTCTGGCCCGCGACTTATAGAGAGAAATTTCGTGATAATTTGCTTTAGTTCCGGCATAAATCAGAGATTTTCGTTTGGTAGGTTTTTTTTCCTTTAAATCTTGAATTATAGATTGAGCTGTCATGCATCCACTTATCAATAGCAGCATACACAAAAATAGAATTAGTCTGCTAATCAGCTTATTTATAGTTTGTTTCATTTGAATCTCTATTTGCAACGGAATAAACTACCTTCCCTCTATTTCCACATGGCTGTATTTGAAAGTACAAAACGCCTTAATTGCAATGAATATCGTCAATCCAGCTTTTTTTATTTCAAAAGATGTGATTTAGTCGCAGTTCATAGAAACCGGGGTTCAATCCCAAAAAATAACTGAATCATACCAGTATGATTCTTCAACCGGTTCAGGTTTAGTTTGTTTTTTGGCAGGTGAAGATTTATGTACCGATGGTTTTGTTTGTTTTTTCACAACAGGTTTCGCTTCCTGTTTTTTTTGACTCGGCGGAACTGGTATTTTACTTTTTGGAACAGTAACTGTTTTTGTTTTACTTTCATTAATAGCTTTTGTGGCGGCTATTTCTTTCTTTCTAATTTCCTTTCTGGCCTGTTTTTTGTCTCTACGCGACTCTTTTTTTATATCGCGCTTATCACGTTTGCTTATCCTTTCCCTACCGGATTTACTATTCCCTGATTTTCTTCGAACACTCTTTTTTGCCTCTTTTCTTTCAGAAGCGATTTGTTTTTTTGCTTCACCGGAAATCCTGCTGACATCGGATTGATCAATAGTGACGTCTCCACCTAAAAGTGAAAAAGAGGACATTGTTACAAATATAAAGATTATCATTGATATCAATTTCATAATTGTCTCCATGTTTTGTTAAAAGATATTATATACTTATGACGTTATATTATAAGTTTTATTCATAAATTAATAATATCCCCATTCAATTGCTCCCAGGTCAATTCCGTAATCATGGTCATCTTTGCCTTTTTTCAAATTATAAGGATTCCATGTTCTGCTTGATTCAAAATTAAGAACGGCCGGAATTCCTTCTTTGCCAACTACATTAGTAGCATGATCTGCAAACCATTCACCTAAATCAAATCTACACAAGTTCCACTCTCTGTTAGACAAAATGGTGTCCCCTACAACAACATCATCAATTCTAACAGTAGCCTTTACCGGTTTTTCTTTAACATCAGGATGTTCCGCTCTGAGGAAAAGTCTCAAATTTTTATCTTTAACTCTGATTGGCTTATAGACTGATTTCGCAGTTCTTGCAAATTTATTATTATGATCATCTTTTTGATAATAAAAAATACCGTACTCCAGAATCCTGTCAATTAGAGTATATTGTTTAGCAGAGTTGAAAAAAGTATAACCATAATAAATTGAGTTGCCAAGCTCAATAATCCAGCCGGATAAGAGAAGTAAAATAACAATGGTCACAAGAACAATTCTTATTTTTGATTTTTTTATGAAGGCAAAAAAATTGGCGGATGCTGTTTTAAGACGTCTGGTTAGCGAATATGGAACCGGATCAAAATTAAGCTGATAGTTACAAACCACCAATGCAAACAGAAGAGCAAACCATAATTGCAGTTCAAGAACATAATAAAAATCGCTTGTGAAAAAATTGGAGACAAAGGTGACATATAGTGAAACAAGCATTGCCATCCCCATCAGTTTCCATCTCCATGAAACTTCGCGCGCGCGATAAAGTTTCCAGCTTAAGACAATAGCAATACAATACAGACACACTATCCCAAGCAAAGCAAAAACACCCTGCTCTACCAGTATATCCAAGTACAATGCGTGAGCAAATGCTGTTTTATATGTATCATCTTTTAATTTCACATGACGATATAGTTTATCAAATGTTCCGATGCCCGAACCGGTTACCGGGAATTGTTTAATAACATTAGCTGCCGATGTCCAGTGATAAAATCTGTATGCAAGCCATTCGTTTAGCGTTGATGAAGATTTATCAGACGCTAATTTATTAAATCCTTCAGTAAATCTCTGGAATTGTCTTGATCTTGTAATTGAGGAAAGCGGTCCCTGCGTTGGCATAATCAGCGAATACCCCGGTCCCAGAAAAAGCAAAACAGCAACAATGATTAAGAAAACCTTTCTCACATTTGTACTTTTAATCATTGAGATTACAAGAAAAGCAAGCGCGAGCACACCAAGCACAATTACAAGCGCAAATGCGGCAGTTCTTGTTCCTGAAAACCATAAACCACCGCCTGCCACGCAAGTTGCGGCAAACATCATAATTTTTCTCCAATATGACTGAGTAGCGAAAAACAGAGCCACACATAAGACCATTAGTGTCGCGAAATAAATACCAGCGGCGTGAGGACCGTTTAATGTCGCATTAACACGCATAAAGAACCAATTTATACCAACCCATCTAAATCCTGCAAAATATTGAAATATACCATAAGAACCTACAACAACTCCTGAAATCACAATAAGCCAGAGAACATTTCTTAATTGTTCCCGGTGGCGTATTGAAGAGCAAATCAAATAAAAGGCCACACCAATCTGCATGAACTGCCATAATCTGGTAAAGCATAAATAATTATCCAGCATACTGAAAAACGGTATACTCATAATCTGCCGCGGGACATCATTATAAAATCCGGGGCATAGAACATTATTGAAGCGTGCCCAGCCAACCGGTAATTGTAAAATTATAATTACGCCAAGAAATATTAAAATACCGTCAAGTGGAGTCTTGCGTAAATAAACATCAGGTTTTTTATCTGAAATAGGCTTTCCCCAAATATAGTGATAAACCCAGGATGTTAATAATGCACCAAGAATCACAGCATTAACATTGATCCCCGGCCATGGAATTCTAAATATAGCATTAAGTGTGTTAAATACCGGTATGCAAAAAATAAAAACATATACCGCTAATGTCCACCTATACCAAGACAGACAAAAAATGAAAAGACTCAAAGCAAATACCGTTACCTGAAGAAAAACATCCGATTGAGCAAAGAAACTCAATTGATATATTGCGGTAATAGGTAATACAATAAGGGAAAATAATATTTTACTTATTATAGATTTATTTTTATTTGGCATTTTTATTAATCGTTATTCGTTAATGTTATTGTGCGTAGCATCCGCCGAAGGAGGGTTAATTGTCATCCTTCAACAAATTTAAGGATATCGGGAGCAATTACCGACCATTCAAGCTTTTCAACAACCCATTCTCTGCTTTTTCTAGCGAGAAAGTTTTGTTGTTCTTTATTTTTAATCAATTTTATCAGTTCAATTGAAAAATTATCCTGATTATCAACAACCACAGAAACTCCATCCTCGCGAAGCATTTCGGGATAATCACCCACCCGAGTTACAACAAGCGGCCGGGCACACGCAAGATAATCTCCAATTTTATGCGGAAATCTGGCTTTATTCGCTAATGTGTCCGCCATCGGCAAAGCAAAAATATCAGCCGCAGAAAGAAAAACAGGCAGTTGTTCATCACTGCATCTCCCTGTTGAAATAAAAGAGTCCTGCAATCCGCTTTCAATTACAAGTTTATTTTGTTCGGGAGTCAAACCACCGACAAGTAAGAGTTTCGCGTTATTTATTTCTTTTTTTACTTTTTTAAAGGCATCAATAAGAAATGGAAAAGCATGACCATCGGTAAGAGTTCCAACTATTGGCGTATCCTGACAAATCCCTAACTCCAAGCGGGCACTTTCTTTCGGATATGGTTTCATATAATTAGTATCAACACCCTCACGCAACAACGTAATATTTTTTTTGTTTACGCCAACATCCATTGCACGTTCAAAAAGCATTGTGCTGATAACACTAACTCTATCCGCTTTCAATCTGATTTTCTCTTCACGATTTTTATCCCATTTATGAGCAATCTTATTTCCTTTGAAATGATTGGCTGCTCCTGAATACCAATCGCACCAATCTGAAATAAAAGTCTGGTTTTTTCTTAGCCCGGCGTAAATTGGCCATGCCACATTAGGATGATATTCAAATCCAAATATCACATCGTAATTACCGGACACTATTTTTTTCCATCTCCATAAAATATCGAGCCAGTTTGAACCGTAACCGGGGATGTTTTTGTATCCCCATTTGGGTCCTTCAGTAATAGTAATTCCCTTTTCAACTCTCGTTTTACGTTTCCATTTTTCATTACGCGACACGGTGCAAATTGTAACATCATGTCCGCCGTTTTCAGCGCATAATCTGCCGAACCACAAAGCTCTGTGATAAGTTCCGCATCCGGCAATATTAGCATTAAGAAATAGCAGTTTCATGATCAAAATTATTTACGCGTATTTTTGTATTGTTTTTTTTTCAGAACTTTTTTTAGTATTCGTTAAAGTATAAAGTGTAATTATTCCGGCTAATGCCCAAACAATCGGACTTCTGTCCATCGTGGTGAAAGCCTGCGTAAACGTAGCGGTAATTACATGAAAAAGAAAACACATTATAAAAGCTGCAAGTTCATAATATTCTTTATTTTCGCCAAGTTTTCTTAGTTTTTTAAAACCGGAAAAGAAAATCCCCACAAGAAACCATATAAACGCACCAAAACCAATTAAACCGGTGTACCTCGCAATTTTCAAATACTCATTATGCGGTGCATGCTCTTCTCTATTACCGCCGTAAACATTAAAAACAGAAGAAGTTCCGAATGGAGAGCCCAAAAGCGGTTTTTCTTTAATATCATCAAGCATTTGGCGCCACGCATCAAGTCGCCACCTTGCGGTACCTTCATGTGTTGAAATTATGTTGCTAAATCTTTCACCAAGGGTCATTCCGTAACGTTCAATATAAAAAGTTTTGGCAAAAACAAAAGAAGATAATCCAAGTAATACAATAGTTATTGTTATAGTGACTTTTTTGCGTATCGGCATTAGCAAAATCAGTCCGGCTGTTCCTCCAATTAGTCCAAGTAAAACTCCTCTTGAACCAGTCATTACCGATAAAGCAAAGCAATATACTCCACCCAAAAGAACCATAATCCTGTTTTTATTAATATAGCGAAAAGTACTTAAAACGTAGATATACGGCATTGCCAGCATAGCCCCCTGCGAAGCGCTTAACATAGAAGTATATCGATTTCCACTCATTGCAAACTGATTAATTTTATTTACCCCCATCACACCAAGAAATTCTATAGATCCCATAATTACAGTCATAATAAAAAAGAAAATCAATAATGGCCGCAGCTCTTTCGTTTCTTTAAAAAGCAGAGGAATTACAAGGCACATTCCCATAGAATAAAAAGTACGAAACTGGTTGAAAGCCGCTTCACCATATATCGAATTTCCCCTCCACAGAGAAATAAGGGCAAAAAAGATAAACACTACAAGGCTGACCGGCACACAGTCCTTAATTGATCTTTTTTGATTCCATAGTGCGCTAAAATAAATCAGTGATATCGTAATCTCATAATATTTTACGTTTACCGTGCCAAGAATAACATAATTCCCGAGACTTAAAAAACGTGATGGCTCCAGCAAACTAAATACAAGAAAATAAAGCAACCATTTAGGTCGGATAAACGCAAGTACGAGCCCTACAGCCACTAATATTTCTACTGTGAATTTCATTGTTGTTGACTCCATAAACTGATATTCCATTTTATTATAAACCTATTCTTTATTACTAACTTCCTTCAGAATCTTTGCCGGATTACCACCGGCAATACAATTTGAAGGAATAGATTTTGTTACTATACTTCCTGCTGCAATAATACTGTTTTGCCCTATTCTAACGCCTTTTAACACAATAACGTTCATGCCCAGCCAAACATTGTCTTCTATAACAACAGAGGAACAGCCAATATCTTCAGTATTTGTATTATATCTCCTGCCTTCCGGTTTTACCGAATGAAAATCATAATCCGTAATTGTTACATTAGCACCAATCAAGCAATTACTGCCAATCTTCACAGATTTTGCTGCGGCAATTGTCGTTCCGCTAATTCCTGTATCACTTCCGATTATAATTTCACTATCTGAACGGATCGCGGATAAAATCACGCGATGGTTTACACCTAATGGATTCCCATCACTTGTTGAGCATAAAGCAACATTATTACCGATTATAATTCTTGCTCCATTTACGATATTAACTCGTGGAAGCCCGTACATAACAACTGCACTTCCGATTTCAACACCTTTCATTTCAAGGTATATTTTCCCGAATTGAGAAATTATTTTTCTTTTTATACCCACAAGAATTATTTTTTATTAGTTACCGGTGAAACACCGCAGTTTATCGTCACATTAGTCCAAATATCCCACCACTCGGGGTTTAATCTTATTTTATTAAGCAAGTTTGTATTTGACTGCATCCATGTTTTCACGACATTAATATCTTCTATTATCAGTTGTTTCTCTTCACTATCTTTCACATAATCTATATAACGAATTATTGCTGACGGATCTTTGTTACCACAAACTTCAAAATATTCTTTCACCGCATCACTATACTTTTTCTTTTCGCCGTTAACGTCATAAATGTCAAGCAGTTTATTATAAGAATAAGGTAACGGCTGAGCAGCAAGCTTAATGTCAAGCTCATACTGAAGCCGTGCGTCATTTGTTCTTCCGCTCTCAAGATATACATTAGCAAGATAACGCCTCGTCTGAGATTCAAAATAATTGTCAGGAAACTCATTTATTGATCGTAAAATATCATTGTATTGAAGCTGTGCTTTCGTCAATTCACCAAGGTCTCTGTACGCCATTGCCGCATTAAACATCGCGTCATATTTAGGCTTGCCAAACTTGCTTATATGGCACTGATTGGCAATACGATTTTCTTTTATTGATTCCTCTAAAAGCGGAGGCGAATATTCCCAATAATAACATGCTCCAAGTTCTCTGTGTAAAAAAGGGTCTTCCGGAAAATATTTTATTCCTTTTTCATAAGTTTTTACCGCTTCTTCAAGTTTGCCAAACCGCCTATATACTTGTCCCAACCGCAAATACAGGCGCGGGTTCCTATTTTGGGGGCTGATTTCAGCCACTTTTTTTAATAACGCAGCCTTATTAATCCAGAAATTAGTTGAACCGACTACAACACCTTTATCCGCAAAATAAGTTGGCATCGGTAACGGAAGATCCATATAATCTTTTTTCAGCACAGGCAAATATTGACTTGGCGGTTGAGCCTGCCATCCGGCTCTATGGTCAACGACAACGACCCAAATTCTTTTATAATCATCAAGTAAACTTTTAAAATTAGATGTTAATTCTTCATATTGAGTTGATTTCAAAACAATTTTATTTTTTTTCAAATACGTGAATACCGCATAATCACCGTCAGGAGTCATTATTACCAAAGTATCACCAAGATACATAAGTGAAAAAAGAATATTCATCATATTCTCATATTCCAAACGTCTGTCACTTTTCTGAGCATAGAGCAGCGGTAATGGTTTTATATGTTCTGAAATCTTTTGTATATAATCATACAATTTGGGCTGCTTAGCACCGGCACAGCAATTTGAACTGCCTAAAACAGTTAAGATTAACAACAATGATATAATGATTTTGTGTGATAAGTTCATAGTTTTACTCTTTTAAATTGTACGGTCGTACACTTACATGATGTAATATTATAAATCGCCAATCAGTCTCAAGAATTTGCTTGTCTTTTTCCGGCAAATCCAAAGACATAATTCTGTCAATTATTTTTCCGGCTTCATCAGCATTAGAATGTTTACAAATAAGATAACCAAGATCAAGATGATTTTGCAAATTAAATCGATTTGTTTGAATGCCAAGCGTGAATTGATTTGTGGCTAAGTCAAACTTACCATAACACGCAAGAATATTTCCACGATAATTATTATATTCAGAGACATCGGCAATATATGGCTTAAACTCCTCCATCCGCGCAAGAACATTTTCGAGTGAAGGGGGAGTTCCCTTTTCAACAAGCATATCCAAAACAATATACCGCCAATCCTGCGTTGATTGACTAATAATATTCTTTTCTTTTATAGCATGTGTAATATTGGTAAAAACAGTTTCCGCTTTCGCATACCTTTTCATTCTATACTTAAGAATCCCGTCTGAAAGAAAAGAATCAAAATAAAGAGGAGCAATCTTTTCGGCAAGCTTAAACATTTTTTCCGCTTGACCATACTGAAGTTTGCATTTATATATTCCTGCCATTTGAATGCGTAATCCGGCAGCGATTGTCGCATTAGTTTCTTTCGCAGCTCTTTTTCCGATAGAGACAAGTACAGGATTCCGAATATCCATTTGTGATCTGCTGCTAAGATATCGAAGTATTCGTTGGTACTGTTTATTCTTCGACCATTTCCACCGCTCTTCCATTGGAAGTTTCTCAATTTCTTTTTGTAAATCATTCCATTTGTCATAAGTTGAAACGGTGTCTCCTAACGTTACATACAGCTGTGCTCCCTCGATTTTCCAACTTATACGTTTATTTACCGAAGTTGCGGAATTAGCCAATGAATCTATATATTGAAATGCCTTATCAATACCGCCAACCTTAGTATACATTTTTGCTAATCTTTCCCGCGAAGTTGTGCGCCTTGCTTCACTATTACGTTCATCAAGATTTTTTGTTTCCCATAAAATCGCGTTTTCGAAGTCACCGGTTTCGCATAAAAGTGTTGAAATAAATGAATTGCATCTACCTATCCACGCCAAACGGTTATTTGTCCATTTCTCTCTTCTGATCCTGCCATTTTCTGTAAGATTTGTTTGAATTGAAACCGGCATCTTAATTCCATCCGAATAATACGAAAGAATAGCATTACAACTGTCAAAAGCTTTGGCATAATTACTCAAAGCACGATATGCATAGGCATTTGCGAACTCCGCTGCTATAAATATTTTACCATTCCGTTTTCTATATTCTTTGGAGGCCAGTTCATTTAACTCAACTATTTTATTCAGATTTTTGTTCTTTTTTAAAGACTCTGCTTTAGCCGCCAAGCGATTTATAAACGGGTTTTCAGGGTCAATTCTTTTGGCAGATTCAACAGCTGTCAATGCGACTATTAAATTTGTACTTCTTAAAGCCTTTTCAGCATATAAAGAGTACAGATGAATCGCACGATCATTATCAATTCCAAATTCCCGAACTTCATTTACAAATTCATTGAATTTGTAAAAATTGGTGATATTACATTCTTTCCACGCATATAAAATACGATTCGCCGCCGCTTTCTTAAACAATTCCGAACCGCTGCCGGCCGCAATGTCTTTTCCCGCAAAACCGCTCTCAACACATTTTACTAAGTCTGCATCTCTACTTCCCTTGTACCAATCTAACAGTTGAGCGGTAATTGCATGATTCATAGGAGTTGCCGCATTTGCTTCCCGCAGTAAATTTAGATATTCAAAGCCATTCCATTTTGAAGTTTGTATTAACCAAGTAACAGGCAGTGCATAGGAAAAAGTTAAATTAGTATAAGAATTCTGTACACAGTCTTTTCCTAACCCGGAAACGCCAACAAGCCATAAAGATGAATTTTCATCAGGAAAATAATTCAAACAGTTTGTTTGCCATTCTGCTTTGTTGATTTGCTCAAAAGAAGCTTTGGCTTCACCGGTTAAATAATCACAAAAATAATATTTAGTTCTTAGCCAATCATACGTGTCAATATCGCTTACCAATATGATTTTGTCATTCGGTTTAACCACTCTTTTAAGAAATTCTGAAGGGGATGATAAATCACGTGATATTATACTCTGCTGTTTTTTTTCGTAAAATTTATATTGTCCGAATCCCCATAAAACAAATACTGCCGTTACCAAAGTCATAAAACAATATTTTAAAATTTTTCCTGCGTATCCTTTAAGTCTTGCTATCATTTCGGACACTTCAATAAATCCCTGAACAATGAGAAGTATAACAAATGGTAAAAGAATTGAATTGTTAATTTTACCCATGTTTTTATATGGTGAAATAAACATAGCAGCAGAAACAAGCAAAACTACAGTTCCCCAGACACATGCTCCTCTTGTTTTTTTAAAAAAACTTCTAAAGATTGCAATAACCGATACCAGAATAAATAAATAGTATAAAATAAGAGATGAATGTACAAAGAAAAGGTCCTTTATATTACCGGTAATTTCAGGAATTGTATCTGTTGTAACTAAAACCGGTGCTAAACCCATTATATTAATTTTACTAAGTGCTATCCACTTCAAAATAAAAAAAGGCAAGGCAATAATCAGCGATCCCGTCGCTGTAATTATATAAGCAATGCGAATTGAATTTCCGCTTTTTTTCTGAAACGCGAAAATAGTAAACCAAATCAAATGAGCCAAAATAACGAATGAAATCAGTGGTGAAAACAGAACGCCTACCAATGCTGAAACCAGGTAAATAACAACATTTCTTCGCTTTGGAGAATGGGTTAATAAAGAAAATGCCCACTGTACGATAAGCGCTGCCCAGATTATCAGAGAAATTTTTGAAATTTCCTGTGACGAAACTATAAGTGCAGCAGAAAATCCGGCAAAAACAACAGTAATTAAAGCGGTTATCAAACCGCTGTTTCGCCGCGCAATACCCGCAATAAGCAATAAACTCCACACACCGAAAAAGGCGAAAATATATCTGCCGTAAACAGGTGGCTCTCCGCACAGGGCAACTAAGCGCATCAGCATTACAGTAAGCGGTTCATTCCACGAAATTACTAATAACGAATACGGAAAAGAAAAGGTTCTCATTGCTCCGAAATTAGTTAATAAATCTGCTTCTGAAGTAGTCAGTCCGACTGCCAGAATGTGGTAAATACGTAAGAAAGTGAAAGCAACTATCAAAACACCAAATAACACTTTCAACATCCCGGCACGCATGCCGGAATCTTTGTTTTTAATATTATTTGTATGTTGTGGTTCGGTCATTACGAGTTCTCATTTTCTGAATTTAGTTTTACAAATAAAAAAGAAAAGATATCTACCGTTATCGCCGCAATACCTGCAGAACAGATTATATAAAAAGGCGTGGAAATCACAGCATATCGCTGCTGAAAAATATAAATACTGCTAAGAATCATTAAGGAAACTGCGCCAATTAATCTGCCGCGGGAAACAATTCTAAGCAAATAACATATTAGTGTAATCAAAACAAATATAACAGGCAGCGCAAGAAAAATCCAGGTGTAAAATGAGTTCGAACTATTAACGAATGTAATCGCTTTGCTAAATTCCCAGTTATTGATAAATATATTTATATTTTTGTAAAAAGCAAAGAAAAAAGGTAGAAAAATCAAGATCGCCGCTGAATAAGAAAAAAAGAGCTTTAATATTATCCCCGATCTTGGAGTCGTAAATATTTGACACGGGGCATTTGATGACTTGTTTAATTTATATTCCGAAAGCCAGTCTAAAACAATATTACGTTCTCGGTTAAAAATAGGTAAAGCAAATAGAACTGCCGAAGCAATAATAACCATACCAAAAGAAAGTAAAATTATAAAGGCAAGAGTTTCAACTGATAATATTGATCTCGAAACAAAAAAACCGCCGACAAAACTTAATGCCAAAATTATAATTCCAACAAAAATCGCGGTTGCTATATAACGCGAAAAGCCTGCATCCCCCTGAATCTTTTTCCATAAACTTTTATTCTTCTTCCTTCTTGCCTCACGTGCCAAAAGGGCAAATTTCTTCCACTCCGGCATTACCTTCGTTCCAATTGACCACAAAGCAAAAACGATTATAAGAGAAAGAAACCAACTTTGTAGAAGCAGCGCTTCAGCAAAAACACCGGTGCTAAAAAGTAAAACAGAAGATACCGACCACAATGACCACCGGAAAGTCGTGTTTTTAGAAATTGCGGTTATAAATAGTTCAAAATTAAGAAGAACTACAAATATCCTCAAAGCATATTCCCCCCAAAGTGACGGCGGGGTCAGTGCAAGAAGTATCGCGCTTAAAATACCGGTGGCCTTATTTCCGCATATACTGCCCACCCGATAAATCATAAGTACGGCAAGAACGGCAAATAAACCGTCCCAGATTCGAAACTTACTAACCGGATAAATTGCTTTGCCTTTGTACAAACTGTAAAAGATAATTTGATTTAAGTAATTCAAATCATGAACAACCGCTTTTTCTACTGTCCTTACAATATCCCGGCTTGCCGCGCTTGGAGCAACAGCTTCTGTTCGCATCAGATCATCCATTTTTATATTTTTTTGCGAATATCTGACATGACAAGCAAAGGTCAACAGCATAATACCGATAAGACTTACTATCAAAACATTTCTGCCGAATTGAGACGTTTTCATTTTTTATTCTCTACTAAATGTAACGCGAGATATAGAAACATTTCTATCCCAACCCCGCGATTTATTATATGTATCATTTGTAAATTCTATTATAACATCCGAAGGTTCGTTCTTAATTTCCACGTCAAAGGTGTACGCGTTAAATGTACCATTGGTTGATACTATACGTAAACTATTGAATGTATCATCTACCCAAACTCTGATTTTGCAGGACGGATCAAACCCGGATTCCTTTGCTTTTTTATAAGGAGTCCCCGAGTCACGCGCCATAATTGTAACTTTATAATCACCGGGGGTTATCCATAGCTTACCCTCAATTTGCTGATTATTAACAATTGTAATAATATCCCCGGATTCTTCTACCGATTTGTCCGTGGTTCGCGGACGAAGCCATCCCGCTGCCGGCATTTGAAAAGTATTATATGATTTTAATTTTTCTTGGTTGCCATTATTTAAGAAATATAATGCGTTGGCATTGTTTGAAGATGCGGAAGCGGAAATAAACTCCGTGAAATATTTTTTCGCTTCATCTTGCTTGCCTAAATGCATATAAAACAAACCGGCAAGGTAATAATCGGAATCCTCAACTTCTTTTCTTTTTAAGCTTTTTATTAACTTTTTTACAATTTCATCTGAATGAAAAGAAGCAAATTTATAGTCGAGAGGCATGCTTTCAAGTCGCTGAATCGCTTTTGAATATAATCCCGTCTCAATTTCAGCAATGAGTTTTTCTTCTTCTATTGCAATTCGCGGTATTTTTGAAGCTTTACTTAACTGTTCTAAAGATTCTTTCCATTGCTTTTTACCAGCAAAATAGCCTGCTTCATAAACAACAAGCGCTTCATGAGAATTAAGCGAAAAAACACGAAGCAATCTTTCACGCAACTCCAACAGTCTTTTCCTCCTGATTGCACCAACAGATTTCTCTAACTTTTCAGGAATCCTTACCTTGTAATACGCAACCGCAGCACGCCCTGCTCCAACGAGGCTCGTAAACACGCAAAAAATTAAGAAAGCATATAACAAAGTATAAACTCTTTTTTTCTCTGAAACCTCATTGGTCGATTTTCCTCGTATAACAAGCACATATACTAAAGCACAGTCAATTAATTTAGTTCCTTTTAACGTAGCTTCTACAAAACTTGTTTTTTCATTGTACGCACGTATTATTTCCATTAAAGTCAATAATACGCCGACCGAAAGTATTCCGATAAAAATATAAATGTCTCTTTGGGTAAATTTTCCTTTAAATTCTTTATATGATATTTTTCGCGTTATAAGTGGAAATAACCATATTGATGCCGCCGTTAATAATAATCCAAATGAAACAATACGGTAAAAATTAAATACCTTTGCTCCTTCACCAAAAAAAGCTACTCCATTCACTGCCGGGTCAAAAAGCCATAAAATATACGCATATGCACCGGCTATAAAACTTACCCTTATATGACTTTTATGGAAATTGTCTGGAAACGTGACACATAATATGGCAAGAGCCATTCCCAGTATCAGAATGCGTATATATTCGACAATAAGCAAATTCAAACAAAATAATAACGACACGGCAAGCAAACTTACCATTAACCACATAATTATTCTTTCAGGGTGCGTCCGTTTCATTTTGAGTAATTAATTTTTCTCCAGCGGCATTACAACTGCACTGAGTCTTGATTCTTATTATTGTTCGCTTTCTTCTTTTTTTTCTTATCCGCTTTCTTATCGCGATAACCATAACCGTAAGCATAGCGATAATAATTATAGTAATAATAGTCGTAATAACTCGCACGGTAAATATTAACATTGTTAAGAATCACTCCAAACACATGTCCGCCAACTTTCATTAATCCCTTAAGTCCCCGCTTTACAATATCGCGATGCGCAAGACCGCCATGAACAACAAATATAACCCCGTCAGCCATTCTCGCAAGAATTGCCGCGTCGGTAACCGCGATAACAGGTGGACTATCAATTATTATTCTATCATACTTTTCACTCATCCTGTCAAGAAATTCTTTGAGACGAGGACTGTTTAACAACTCTACAGGATTAGGCGGTATAGGTCCTGCCGGAACTACGTGCAACGATTCTATTGATGTTTCATGAACAATTTCATCCAACGTCGCATTACCGGTCAGATAATTACTTAATCCTTTTTCATCTCCTTTCAAATCAATATTTTTATGTATTCTCGGACGACGCATATCCCCGTCAATAATCAACGTTTTGTCGCCGGCTGTCGCCATTACTTCAGCGATGTTAATCGCCGTGGTCGTCTTTCCTTCTGAAGGTCCGGTACTCGTTACTATTAATCTTTTCACATTCCTGTCAGAAGAAAAAAGTATGTTTGTTCTTATCGCTCTGTAACTTTCAGCAATTGTTCCTTTAGGCTGACTTTCGACTATTCCTTCTATCGCGTTTGCACCATGAGCTGAGGATATTGTTGGAATTAAACCAAGGAACGGAACCTGAAGGAAATTTTCCACATCGGTAGGTGACTTAATTGTGTCATCAAGATACTCAATAAAAAATGCTATCCCTATACCTAATATCATTCCAAAAATCATACCGAAAAGTATGTTAACTGTTTTCCGGGGCTTCTTCGGCCGGGTCGGCGGCTCAGCCTCATCAATAATGTTAATATTACGCGGGTCAAATTGCTTCTTATTATCGCCCGCTGTTGTAGATGTCCATTCTTCAGCACGGCTCAGCAATATTGAATAATAATTCTGAGCTGCTTGTATTTTTTTCTGGAAAGAAAGATACTGGGCGCTTAAATTATCAAGTTCGATTATTCGTTCCTTTTCGCGTTTAATCTCTCCTTGTATTTCAGCTTTCTTCTGCTCAAGCTCAAATTTCTTAACCTCATCAAAAGTATCATTGCTTGCTATTTTATTCTCAATATCGTTCAATTGAGTTTGTAATCTTTTCAACGCGTCTTTAGATGCGCTAAGATCAATATCAAGCTCAACAATATTATGCTTCCTTCTAAATTCTTTAAATTTCTTTTCCCGTTCACGAATTACTTTTTCATGGGCTGTCGCCTGTTTATCAAACCATTCACCATAATGCTTGACTATCGACATCTTGTCATCAACGGACTGTTTGATATATTCTTTTGCCAATGTGTTGGCATATAAAGCCGCCTTTTCAGGATTCCCGTCTTCAACACATAGATAAACAAGCTGGCTTCGTGGTACAGGTTTTACTTTTACCTTTGCAAGAAAAGCATTTATTTTCTGTTCTTCCGTTAAATCATCCTTAGATGAAAACGGCTCTTTCATCGCCGCGAGTTCATCCAATGTTGATTTTATAAGACTTCGACTTTTAAAAAGTTTGATCTGTGTTTGAAAAAAGTCATAGTCCCTTCCGCCATTGTAAAACGCGTTATCAAGGCCGGGAATCGCTTTCATATTCCCGCGTTCAATTCGCAGCATTGTTTCCGCTTCAAACACTTCTGTAGCCATTATAGAGTATATAAATGCTATTACTGTCGTAGTGATTGTAATTCCAATAATTAAAGGCGCGTATTTCAGCAGCACTCTCGCATACATTCTAAAATCACGTTCTTTAACTTCTTTTTGATTTTCCTGCTGTATTCCGTTATTTGTTTCCATACTTCTCCATTTACTATGTTGTTTTTATTTTATATTTGCTATAGATACAGGTACTTTATTTAATATCTTATTTATAATTTCCTGACCGAAATTATTGCATATTTTTTCGCAGGCCTTTTTATAATTCTTATATCCGCTAAGTGTGTGCGCATCCGAACTTAAAGCATCCACTTCATCCCGCCTAAATAGCTCGATCGCTATTTTTTTAGCACTTTGCCCGTGTACACCAACGATACTTTCAGCATCAACTTGAATCATAACTCCACGAAAGCGTAATTCTTTTACCAAATCAATATCCTGTTGAATAAGACTATTTCTTTCAGGATGTGCTAATACAATTTTAGTTCCTTCAATCATTAAAGAAAAGAAACCTTCTATTACAGCCGATTTGTTTATCCCGTTCGGCAATTCAATCAACATATAATTCTTACTCCCTGCAATACTTAAATCCTCTCCGTCAAGAACGCGTTTAATGTGAACATCTGTATAGCTAACCTCCCATCCACAAATTATTTCAACATTAATCCCGGATTCACTAACAGCTTCTTTTAATAATTTAAAAGCTGCATCTCTGTTATCCGGTGTCGTTGGGAATAAATCACTAAAATGCGGAGTGGCAACTATATGTGTAACTCCTATCTCTGAAGCATATTTAATCATCGATAGAGAATCACTTAATGTTTTTGCACCGTCATCCACCCCGGGAAGAATATGCGAGTGTAAATCCACCCATCTCTCCGGAGGAACAAAATCCACGGATTCATTTTCTTTAATTTTAAATAGTTTAGTCCACCAAGTCATAATCATCACATTTCAATTTATATAAAGTGTATAAAGTATAACGAAATCCGCCAAAAAACGCAAATGAA
>JAOZSF010000080.1:6367-7741 GCA_029939815.1 bacterium | reverse complement strand
AATTAGTCCAATTAGTCCAATATAAAACAAAAAAAGATGATTATGCAAAACAATTGCCAGCTCCTCCTCGGTGCAGCAGAGATCGAGATTACACCGCAGTTTCCTATGCAACTTGTGGGAATAGGTCGCGTGTTCGTCGCACATGACGGTGAGAAAGCTGAATATTCTCAGCGCGATAACCCGACTTCTGAAATTAATGACCCGTTAATGCTGCAAGCGACCTGTCTTGTTCAAGACGATAAAAAAGTTATTATTCTTACCGCTGATCTGCTTTATACAGTTGCTTTGGAAGAAGTGGTTTCAGCAGTATCCGCAGCGTGTATCATTCCGGAAGAAAATATTTTTTATTGTGCTACACATAATCATAATGGTCCGTGCAGAACAGATTATTACGCGGCTTTCTTGTGCGAACGGGCGGTGAAATGCGTGGAGAAAGCTGTTGCGAATTTATCACCTGTTATCGCTGAACACGCATGCGGAAGGTTTGACCGCCTGAGTTATGATCGCGCGGAACCCTGGAACTCAGTTGACGGCTCGGTAGATGTGATAAAATTTACGAATCGTGATAGCGGAGAGGTAGTAACGATGTGGTGGAATTACGGTTGTCATCCATGCAGTTTATCATGGGATTATAACAAGTTTTCCGCTGATTATCCTGGAATAATTCGTAAAAAAGTTTATGACATTTTAGGGAAAAAAATCCCCGTTTCTTTTTTGCTCGGTTGCGCGGGGAATGTTCAGCCGATTGGATTAAAGCGATTTGTTGATCCGCCGCAAATGTATTTTGGAGTTCCAAAAGGGGATTTTGAAATGGTGGAAAAAATGGGGGAATGCATCGCGGAAACAGGAATTTCTGCACTGGAGAACAGTTCGCGTCAACTTAATATTAACAATCTGAAATTCGAGAAATATAATATTGAACTTCCTATTTTAGTTAATCATGACATTAATAAAATGCGGGAAATAAAAACGAGCATCCTGAATATGAATTCACCGAAACTTCATAACAGCGACCCGACAGATGATCTGCTGAAGGATGCATCGGTGATGTTAGTTGAATGGGTTGAAGAAATTATTTCACAAGGTGGATCGGAAAATAAAACCCGTACAATTGTTGGAGGAACAATTTCTTTTGGAGATATTGCTGTTATTTTTACTCCGTTGGAACTTGCATGGCAGATTGGGAAGAGGGTTCGTGAGAAGTCACCATTTTCCACGACATTGTTTTCTACTACTTCACTTGGCTTTGAATCATATTTAACAGAGAAAAAGTTTTATGAGCTGCCGGTTGAAAAGCGACCTTACGAAACTTTCGGATTGCAGACAATGGCGGGCTATTCGTTTAAGGCGGAAACGGTTGATGCTTTTGAAAAA
>JAOZSF010000080.1:0-6267 GCA_029939815.1 bacterium | reverse complement strand
TAATGGCAGAAAAACTTAATAAAAGTGATTTTAAGCTGCAGTCCGAGGAGTTACAACTGAAATTCGGTGTTAAAATCGGATACGGTGTCGGAAATTTCGGGATGGCATGTATAACTAATGCCGTTGTTTCTTACCTTTTGTATTTTTATACCGATGTGATCGCGTTAGCACCTCTTTTGGTAGGTGTCGCACTTACAATTCCGCGATTCTGGGATGCCGTGAGCGATCCGTTGATGGGAGTAATAAGTGACCGGACAGTAACATCATCCGGTCGCCGCCGTCCTTATATTTTATGGGGAACCCCTGTTTTGGTATTCAGTTTTATATTACTGTGGTATCCGTTTGCGTCGGGAAGCAGCGCAACCATCTTTTTATATCTTGTAACCGCTAATTTATTATTTACAACTGCAATTACGGTTGTTGGGGTTCCTTATGCATCGCTCGGCGGTGAACTTTCACCGCATTATCACGAACGCACAACGGTTTTTGCTTATAACCTGGCATTTGGGATGATCGGCGGGCTTATCGGAATGGGGATGAAACTTGTTGCGGATTCACTTCATTTTCAGAGCAAGCAGTTGAGTTATATTTTTGTAGCGGTAATTTTCGGAGTAGTATCGGGTGTGCTTCTTTTATGCACATATTTTACGACCAAAGAGAAGTTTCGGATTAAAGAAACAGAAAATAAACCGTCATTTTTCAGGACATTAAAAACAAGTTTTCAGAATAAATCGTTCAGAAATCTTGCTTTAACAATGATAATTGTTAATTCGGGAATAACACTGGGAGTTCAGTTTTTGCCTTTTATGCTAAAATATTGGGTGAATCGTGAAAATTTGATATTCCCGGCTTATGCGGTTTATACTTTTGCCGTTTATCTTGGTTTTCCTGTTTGGAAAAAAGTCGGTGAAAAATTTGACAAAAAACATGTTTTAACAGGCGCGTTTGTATGCGCGGGAATTATTTACGGATTGTCTTTTTTTATGTTAAAACCGGGAGGAACTGCGCTAATGTTCGGCTGGGCGGTTCTGATAGGATTTTGCGGCGCCGGCGGCTTGCTTTTTCCTTTATCTATGATCGCTGATATTGCCGACGAAGATGAAGTGCAAACCGGAGTGAGATCAGAAGGTGCTTTTTACGGAATAAATAGTTTTATAACAAAACTGGCATTGGCGGTTGGATCAATGACGGGAGCTTTTGCGTTATGGCTTGCCGGATTTCACGGAGGTGAGGCACCATCGACCGCGGCGATAATGATTTTCCGGATTACTTATATAGTTCCTATTATCACGTATTTTATTTCCGCGGTAATAATTTATCGGGGTTATACATTAACGGAAGAGCAGGCGAATAAGAACAAATTATTATTAAGGAAAGCCGGAGATATTGCTTAAAACACGACAGATTTTAAAGGATAGATCAATTAATTTCTTTTTCCCTCGAAGCAAAAATCTATTGTTGAAGTTGTATTTGAAGTTGCGATTCCAAGTCGGTCATATTTTCCGATATCAATCGAAAAGGAATGAGAGGCGTTTTTAGATGAGAAGAAGAAAGAATCGAACATCACGGAATTAGTATAAAGAAAAACTCCCTGAGCTGAAGTAGAATCCTGAAAAACATAGACCGAATTTATAGTGAAATTGGTACTGAAAAGTATATCTGTTCTGTTTGTATCACATTCACCACTTACAATTGATGTTGTCGGAATTGCTGCTGCGTCAATTTCATTAGTCATTTGCCAATAGGGGACAGGTTCACTATCAGAAGCTTCCGGTACATAAATAAAAGAACCTGTTACCGCATAAGCTGCGGAAATATTAGTGATAATTTCGCCTGTAAAATCGGTGTCCTGATGAACTTTCATAGCATTAGAAAAATATGCGGTAATAATAACCAATCCGATTAAGATAAATAATTTTGTTTTCATTGTATTATATAAAGTTATCGTTATAAATTTTATCTGAACATAAATATCTGTCCGCGTTTTCTTGTTACACGAATAGTGGCATTTGTAATATTTCCAAGAGTGTTTGTGCCATAAAATGTAATTTCATAATTCCCGTGTTTCGGAAGATTTATGTTGTTTGTCCAGCTTTCCTGAGAAAGAAAATAATCGTAACTGATTCCGCCGGGCCAGTTGTTAGTCAGCCACATATTTCCATTAATGCTTATTGCTCTTCCGATAAAATCATAAGAAATAGTTCTGAACGGGAAGATAGAATTAGTTGTTGGTAAATCAATTAAAATTACAGGTGTTAGAGATGATTCATAAGCGCCGCGATTAACTATCAAATTAATAATTCTCGGATTGCCGTCAAGATCAACTGAATTAGTCATCCAAGCGCTGTTATCTCCTGAATCGATGCAGGGTGAGATAGGCTGTAAGCGGAAATTGTTATTTGCAATCGACACAAATTGTGGATTGGAATCAATATTATTTCCGCTTCCGGTAGGCAATCCTGATATGGGCGCGGTATTACAATAAGTAACTTCCCTGCCGTAATCGGTGCTTGTAACTTCGCTGTACCAATTGCTGTTAGCGGCAGTAGTTGCTGTATTATAAATAATAATAGAGTTTTTGACTTTTCCGCCGTCTCTGGAATAGATTCCGCCACCGCGGGCTCCGGAATGGTTTTCGCTTATGGTACAAGATTCAGCGAATCCGCCACTTCTGTAAAAAGAAATCCCGCCGCCATTATTTTGAGCGTAATTATCTGCGATAAGCGAGTTTCTGATTATTCCCTGATTATAGTCGTAGACACCGCCGCCGCGATAGCTTGCATAATTATTTGATAGGATACAATTAAATAAATAACCGCCGGAATTAAGTGAGCATCCGCCGCCATATTGTGCGTCATTAGAGACTAAAGAAGAAAAGAGAACGGTTCCTCCACCATTAAGAAAAACGGCTCCGCCATAGTTATCAGCTTTATTTGCGACAAAGGAACAATTTGAAATATATCCTCCGAAGTAGCAGTAAACGGCGCCGCCGTTTGCTCCTTCTCCGGTTTCGTTAGCGTAGCAGTTTGAAAAAGTAAAACCGAAAAGTGAAGCGCCTTCAGTAAGATAAAACGCTCTTGAAGAGTTAGTAGAAACGATGAAAGTTTTATCTCTGCCGGCATAACTTTCAATTTTAACAGCATTAGTAAGGACAATTTGATGAGCTTGATAATAAAAACCGTTAGAAACAATAATGGTCATTCCGTCACCTGAAATATCAACAGCAGCTTGAATATTTGACGCGGCATTTTCCCAGTTTTGGAAAGGCGAAATATTTCTGCCGTTGTAGGCAACATATCTCGGGTCAGCAACAGTAATATAATTTTGTCTAATGTAATCGGCGGTTTCATTGTAAATATTGCTAACAGATAATTTTACGGTATAAATGCCTGAATTAGTGTAAGTATAAGACGGTGCATCAGCGGTAAAACCTTCTTCATCAATAACGCCGTCGTTATCAAAATCCCAGTAATAGTAAATCGAGGATGTATTTGTGCCGGAAATATAACTTGTAAAATTCACTGTAAGCGGACGCCCACCGGAAGTTTTATCAGCGGTAAAAAAGCAAATTAATCCGCCGAGTTCGTAGCAGCCCATATCGACAATAGAATCAATAATTCTATCGTTATCGTCAAGGTCGGTTGCGCCTGTCATCCAAGTCTGATTATTACCGGCATTTATACAGGGTGAGTTTGTAAGGAGATGAAAATCATTATTAGCCAAATCAACAAACAGAGGATTATTTGTAATATTTCCGGTTCCTGATAATTGCGGAAGAGTGCAACTGTATGTGGCATTCATTCCTGTATAATTTAAATGATTAGTATCAGTTGCATCGTTATTATAAATAATAGAATTGATGACACTATGAGTTGTTCCCTGGAATTTAATTCCGCCTGCATCAGAAAGAGCGGAATTCTTTGCAATAGTACAGCTTTGAATAATTCCGGAATAATAACCGTAAACTCCACCTCCTTCATCCGCATTATTGTTCATAATAAGACAATTTCTTAAAATGGAATTGCCATTGTAATAAAAAGTAACACCGCCGCCCCAGTCGCCCGCGTTATTATTTCTGATAATACAATTTGCGATAACGGCATTCCCGTTATTTCTAACAAGGATGCCTGCACCATCGTTATCAGAAGTGTTTTCATAAATTTCACACGCGTAAATTTCGCCGCCTTGATAGCATTCAGCGCCACCGCCACCGGTGCCGGAAGCCCCTGCGGCGTTATTGTATCTCATAATGGAGTTGGAAACGATTCCGCCTTGATACAAACAAATTCCACCGCCGTAATCATTAGCAATGTTGTTTTGCATAACAGAGTTTTGAACAATCCCGCCATTATCGCAAAAAACACCACCGCCTCGCCAATCGGAAACATTGTTATCGAATAAGGAATTTTGAATAGTTGAACCCGAGCGACAATAAGCGCCACCACCGCGTGTGGCAGCATAATTATCAATAAAAACACAATTAGTAATATAGGAAGAACCGTCGCAATATGCACCGCCGCCATATCCGTCAGTCCCGGGAGTTTGAGCAGTAGCAGTAGCATGACCGTTCGAGAAGGTTAATCCGGAGATATTGGCATTGTTACTGAGATAAATACATCTTGAAATTGAATTTCCTACGATTACAGAATCTTCAGGTTCATCATAACCTTCCATATAAATTCTATTTGTAACTATAATTTGACTTGTAAGCAAATATGTTCCGTTAGAAACAATAATTAAATAATCGTCAGCAGAAACATTAACGGCATCCTGAATATTAGTCGCAGCTTTAGCCCAAGTATCAAAAGGAGAGATGTGTAAACCAATTGGGGAAGCATATCTTATTTGTTGAGCAGTTACATCAATATAATTAGTATTTATCACTTCCGCAATTTCACTTAATTGATTGCTGACCATAAGTTTAACAGAATAAACACCTGAAGCGTTATAAGAATAAGCCGGAGAGTCTAAATTTAGACCGGAAGAGTCAACAGTGCCATCGTTATCAAAATCCCAGAAGTAATAAACCCCTGAAGAATTTGTTCCGATAATTGAACTTGAGAAATTAACGTTTAAGGGGGCAAAACCATTAGTAGGACTTCCCGTAAGCGAACATTTTACAAGAGAAACTTCATAAGCACCAATATCAGCCGCCGTGTCAACAACTCTTTCGTAAGGCGCGCCGCGCTGGTCATAAGTCAGATTTGCGGGATTTATTCCGTTATTTATCGCGGGACTTTTATATCCAAGTCCGTGAGTTTCGGTTATCCCGCCGTAATTCGCAAGAGTTCTTAAGAGAGGGTTAGTTTTTAAGTTGCCTGCCTGGGTAGTCCATGACCCTGTCCCGACCAGTTGGAAGATGGAATTACTTATAATGTTAATATTCCCGGCGATATCGGAAACGGAATTCCCGGAAGAGATAGTGCTGTAAACATTCAAAATATTATTTCCGGAACTTCCGCCGTCTTTATAAATTCCACCGCTTGCGCTCGAATTATCAGCGACAGTACAGTTATAAATATCGAGTTTTCCGTTTGCCGATAAATATATTCCTCCTCCATTATCTGCGGCACGATTTGTGGAAATAGTAGAATTAATAATTTGACCGCTACGATTTATTTTATAAATTCCGCCACCATCATCATTTTGGCAACTGTTAAAAGAAAAGCATGAACCGTAAATTAAAAGGAAACCATCGTTTCTAATTCCACCGCCGTCTTCTGTAGAGAAATTACTTTTAACAGTACAATTCGAGATGATTGATATGGTTCTGTTATTTGAATTGGCGAAAATTCCACCGCCATAATTTGCAGATTTATTCATCGAGATAACAGAACTATCAAAAATAACTGCGCTATTATTCTGGCAAATTCCCCCTCCGCTGCTGTTATTAGCAATGTTTGTAGAAATAATACAATTGTAAATCAGCGATGTAAAAGAAGCATCGGGAGCATAATTATAAATTCCACCACCAAGGTCTACGGCATAATTATTTATAATTTTAGAATCTTTTAAAGTGAATTTAAGTTCTGTGTCTATTCCTCCGCCGTTGTTACTGCAGGAGTTTGAATTGATGAGACAATTAGTAGCGATTAAAACGCAGTTTGCAAATATTCCTCCCCCGTCATCACCGGCAGAATTCAAAACTAAATCACAATTAAAAACATTAATAGTAGAAGCTCCGGCACCGGCAAAATAAAATCCACCGCCGTCAATAGTTGCGGAATTAGAAATTACAGTAGAATTTTCAATAGTCCAGTTTCCTTG
>JAOZSF010000079.1 GCA_029939815.1 bacterium | reverse complement strand
TGCGGAATAATTAAAGATGAAAAAAGTTTTGAGGAATATAAATGGCCGGAAATTTCTGATCTTGATTATTCTATAATTGATGAAATCGGTAAAAACGTTCCCGACGGTATGAAATCTATTATCGCCGGTCCGGGAGGTGTTCTTGAGAACCTTATTGCTCTTTGCGGTTTTGAAGACCTTTGTTTTATGCTTTTTGACAAACCTGAACTTGTAAAAGAAATTACCGATAATATCGGTAAAAGATTGTACCAACATTACGAGCGTGCTTTGCAAAGTGATTGTATTGGTGCTGTAATGGTAAATGATGACTGGGGCTTTAAAACCGGTTTATCTATTTCTCCTGATGACATGAGAAAATATATTATTCCGTGGCATAAAAAATTCGCTGAACTCGCTCGCAAAAACGGCGTGCCGGCTATTATGCACTCTTGCGGTAATTTAGACCTTGTTTGGGATGATATAATTAATGAAATTAAATTTGACGGAAAACATTCCTACGAAGATAATATCCTGCCTGTTGAAGATGCGTATAAAAAATACGGTGATAAAATTGCAATTCTTGGCGGTATTGATATGCACTTTATGAGCACAGCAGCTCCTGAAGAAATTACTAAAAGAGCTGAGAAACTTATGGAATTGACTAACGGAAAAGGGTATGCGCTTGGTGTTGGCAATTCTGTTACTAATTACATTCCACATGAAAATTATATGGCGATGCTAAATGTTATTAGAGGATGATTTAAAACCTGGACCTTGTCAATCGACAATTTATGTCGATTGATAAATTTATAAAAATATTATGAATAAAAATTACGGAACAAATTTTACAACGGAAGAACTTGAAATATTGAACGAAAAGCATTTCAAATTCTTAGACGAAATAGGAGCTGATTATTATGATGGATTCTGGATAGCCGGAAAACCCAAATTTAATCTCACGGATTTAACTTTAAAAGAATCCGGAAAACCTTTTTCGGTTGACCCTTTCAAAGGAAGATTTGTATTTAAAAAAGGGGCAGGGATTCTTTCTACAGGCGATAACCCGTTTCCTTGCTCTGATTCAAGATTGACTTTAGTGCGCTGGGGTGAAGAAAAAAATCAGTGCGGTTATATTGAAACGGAATCTGAACTTAATCATACTTCTATTGTTTCTGCTTTATCAGTTAAAATCGGGAAAAATGTTTTGTTTGGACCGGCTGTCGTTATCATGGATACAGACGGTCACCCTGCCGACCGCCGACTGCCGGATGTTCCCGAAAACAGGAAAATGGCGCCGGTTGTTATTGAAGATAACGCCTGGATTGGCTGGGGAGCAACGATTATGAAAGGAGTCACCATTGGTCATCATTCAGTTGTTGCCGCGCAATCATTGGTTGTAAAAGATGTTCCACCTCATTCAGTTGTTGCCGGAAATCCCGGTAAAATAATCAAAACTTTTGAGTAAAAAAAACATTGCTATGAACATTTTGAATCCATATAAAAATTCCGCTAAATCTTGGCTGAAAGGCGCTTTGCATCTTCATTCGACAAATTCTGACGGTTGCGATCAACCAAAAATGGTGATTGAAGATTACGAAAGACTCGGCTTCGATTTTATTGCGTTTACTGATCATAATACAGTTCAGCCGAAAGAAGTTTTTGACATTAAAACTAATATGGTCGTCATTAACGGATGCGAATATCGCGGCGCTAAATGGAAAGGTGAACTCGGCGTTGTAGGGTGTAACTCTCCTCTTATTTACAAAAATCTGACTGTTCAGGAATATATAAATCAAGCCGCTAAACCAAACACTTTTGTAACTTATAATCATCCCGATTGGGGAATTAACCATTGGAGTGCCTATGAAATGTTTATGTATGACGGTCCGGACGCTATGGAAATTTTTAACGGCGTGGGTGATGAATTAGGCGGAACGGCAGTAAGCACAAACGCTTGGGATCAGGTTTTAACCGCCGGAAAAAAATTGTGGGGAATTGCTACTGATGATGCACATCACCCTTCACAGCGGAACAACGGCTGGGTGATGGTTAATTCCGAAAAGGATAAGGAGAGTATAATTTCAGCTTTAAAAACCGGTGATTTTTATTCTTCTACCGGGGTAATAATAGATTCAATTGTTTTAGAAAGAAATGTTTTAAAAATTAAATCAAGAAATGCGCATACTATCCAGTTTATTACTAAGTCGGGAATAATTTCAAAAGATGTTGACGGTAATGAAGCTGAGTACGAGATTAAAGAAGATGATGTTTATGTAAGAGTGGAATTATATGGCGACAAACTAAGAAAGGCATATACCAATCCGATTTTTATTGAATCGGAAAAATCCAAAATTGTTCAAAAAACTTTTCGTAAACGTTTTTTAAAAGTTGTTGAGAAAGCCGGAAAAAGTGAGCATCTGTTGATGTTTGATTTCGATGGAGTTATCGCTGATTCATTAGACATTTTTTATGAAAAGTTTGTTTATGCCTGTAATCAGCATAATTATAATTTATTTCCGGATTTAAATTCTTTTTTAAGTCTTTTTGATGGTAATTTGTTTGATGGAATGATTAAATCAGGTGTTAAAGAAATAGATATTTTGCCTGTTTTAAACACTATGTCAAAAGTTTTGAACCCTGAAATTGATTCTATTTCTTTGTTCCCGGGAATAATAGATATGATTAATTTCTTGTCGGAACTGCATCCCGTTTATATTATTACATCTAATGTAAATCCGGTTGTCAGTTCTATTCTGAAAAAAAATGGCGCTAAAGGAATTCTTGATGTTATTGGTTCGGATAAAGAACAATCCAAAACTATTAAAATTAGAAAAATTATTGATAAATATCCTATGCATATCCCTTTTTACATAGGAGATACTAAAGGTGATATGATAGAAGGCAAATTGGCGAACGCAAGAACAGTCGGTGTCGACTGGGGCTGGCACGGCAAGAAAAGATTGTCGGAAGTGTGGCCTGATTATATTGCAGAAAACATACCTGAACTGCAGGACATTTTAACATAAAAATCAAACGAATATGAAATTTGGATTTTTTGATGATGATAATCGCGAGTATGTTATTACTCGGCCGGACACTCCAAAACCTTGGAGCAATTATATCGGCAACTCTGAATTCGGAGGATTAATTACCAATAACGCTGCCGGTTATACTTTTTATAAATCTGCCGCACAGGGGCGATTAACAAGATTTCGCTTTAATGGAATGCCAAGTAATTTCCCGGGCAGATTTCTTTATTTGAAAGATGCTGCATCAGGAAAAATTTGGACAAATTCATGGTTGCCGGTTGCTGTGCCGCTTGACGATTTCAAATATGAATGCCGTCATGGTTCCGGCTATACTAAAATCAAATCCGAGTTTGATAAAATCGGAAGCGAAGTCACTTATTTTGTTCCTATGAACTCACTTTTTGAAGTGTGGAAAGTTACTGTTAAAAATAACGATGACAAAACAAGAAAAATTAATGCCGTGCCATTCATCGAGCCGCAATGTAATTGGAACGCGGAAGATGACGGAACAAATTTACAGTACACACAATACATTTCAAAAACAACTTACAAAGACGGTGTTATTGATATTGGTTCTAATGTGAACATGCCGCAAGACCCGGAACATTTTGAAAATAAAGACCAAAAACGGCATTCATTTTTCGCTTTGAGCGGTGCGGAAGTTATTGCCTTTGAAGCCGACCTCGAAAAGTTTTTCGGCACTTATGGTGATTATAAATTTCCGGAAAGTCTTAAAAATAAAAAGTTGTCTAATTCTACTGCGTCAGGCGATATGCCGTGCGCAGCTTTGCAAACCGATTTAGAGTTGGCGCCCGGAGAATCAAAAACTTTTGCAGTTGTTTTTGGAGTTGGAGAAGCCGGCAAAGTTTCAAAAGCGGCAGTTGATTTTGTAGATTCAGAAGAAAAAATAGATGCCGCAATTGATGCTGTGAAATCATATTGGCACTCTAAATTGAATCGCCTGCACGCCGAAACTCCTGACGCAAATTTTAATTCTATGGTTAATATGTGGGCGCCTTTCAATAACCTTATGACTTTCTATTGGTCAAGAACCGCAAGCATGGTTTACGCGGGCGAAAGAGACGGCTTGGGGTTTCGAGATACAGTTCAAGATATTGTTGGTTCTACTTCTCTTGTAGTTGACGAATCAAAAAAGATTTTGGAATTAATGCTTACCGGACAATATTCTCACGGAGGAGCAAAACCGGTTGTAAAGCCGTTTGCACACTATCCCGGCAAAGAAGAACTTCCTGATCATTACAGGTCCGACGATTGCATGTGGTTTTTTAACGCGGTTCCTGCTTACGTAAAAGAAACCGGCGATATAGATTTTTATAATAAAATTCTGCCCTATGCTGATAAAAGTGAAGACTCTGTTTTTAAACATCTCAAAAAAGCTATCGAGTTTAATCTCGAGCGTTCCGGAAAGCATAGCCTCCCGTGCGGCTTAGCGGCTGACTGGAATGATTGTCTTCGACTTGGCGAAAAAGGCGAAACGGTTTTTGTAGCTTTTCAACTCCGGTTTGCACTCAAAGAATTTATCGAAATTGCGAATTTGTTGGACGAAAATAACGAAGCGGAATGGGCAGAAAAGCAATTACTCTTTTTAGATGATAATCTTAAAAAACACGCATGGGACGGCGAATGGTTTTTACGCGCATATCGGTATGACGGTTTAAAATTCGGCTCTAAAGAAAATGATGAAGGGTCTATTTTTATGAACCCGCAATCTTGGGCGGTTTTAAGTGAACATGCTACCGGCGAAAAAGCGAAACAAGTTATGGATTCCATGCACAAACATCTTGCTACTGATTACGGAATTATGGTTTGTTCGCCTCCTTATGTTCATACAGATCCGAAAATCGCATTGGCAAGATTAATGAATCCGGGAATGAAAGAAAACGGAGGCGTTTTTAATCATACGCAAGGATGGGCGGTTATGGCTGCTGCAAAGTTGGGATTGAATAACCGTGCATGGGAATATTTGAAAAATGTGATGCCGGCAAACTTTAATGATAAAGCGGAAGTTCGACAGGTAGAACCTTATGTTGTTTGTCAAAGCACTCACAGTAAATTTAGTCCGCGGTTTGGTTCCGGCAGAGTTTCCTGGCTATCGGGCGCTGCTGTTTGGAATTACGTTGCGATGACAACGGCTATTCTCGGAATCCAGCCCGATTATAACGGTTTACGAATTGAACCGTGCATTCCTGACGAATGGGACGGCTTTTTTGTTTCCCGCCAATTTCGCGATAAGACTTTCAATATTAAAGTAACAAACGGCGAGAAAGGAAAAGGAATTAAAGAGATGATTTTAAACGGAGAAATTATTGACGGTAATTTAATTCCTATTTCTAAAATGAAAAATGAAAATATTGTTGAAATAAAATTGCTTTAATAAAAACATGAACCCTCTGATTCAAACTGTTTTTGCTGCCGACCCGGCTGCTCACGTTTGGCATGATGATGAACGAATTTGGATTTACGCTTCGCATGACCAGCCGGACACAAATACCCATTACACAATGGTGAGTTATCATGTCTTTTCATCTTATGATATGATAAACTGGACTGACCACGGTGTCGCTTTGCATTTAAAAGATGTTGAATGGGCGATAAGTCACATGTGGGCGCCCGATGCTGCTTATTGGAAAGGAAATTATTATCTCGTTTATTGTGCTATAGAAAAAGGAACAGGGCTTTTCAGAACCGGTTTGGCTGTCTCACCACGCCCGGAAGGTCCTTTTAAAGATATAGGTTTTGTTAAAGGAATTGAGCACGGAACCGACCCGGCTTTGTTTATAGACAATGGAGTTCCGTATCTTTTTACAGGGTCATCACAACAATGTTACGCATGCCGATTAACTGAAGATTTATTATCGGTTGATGATGACAGTCTTGTAATATTAACTGACCAGTTAAAATGGTTTTTTGAAGGACCGTGGGTTCATAAATATAATGGAAAATATTATCTTTCTTATCCGGGTCTTTTTCAAAATAAATGGCCCGAAACGATGTATTATGCTATCGCTGATAGTCCGCTCGGGCCTTATAAATTTATGGGTGAGTATATAAAACATTTTGACGGGCGGGCCGGTTCTAATCACGGCTCGATTACCGAGTTCAAAGGTCAATATTATGCTTTTCATCATAGTCAATGGATTTCCGGAAAATCTGAAGTGAGATCCGTTATGTGCGACCCTTTGAATTATAATGATGACGGAAGCATTATTCCAATTGAGGTAACAAAAAAAGGCGCTTTTGATCCGCCATCTTCGGTTACAATTGAATTAGATGCCGCTTCGGTAGAAATGCAATGCGGTGAATTATGCGGCACTAAAATTTCGACTGAACGTGAGGGTTATACGGGCGCCGGATATGTTACGGGATTTGATTATCTTCACGCGGGGCTAACGTTTTTTGTACAAGCCGGAGTTCCTAATTCTTATGATTTAATTATTCGTTATACGGCGGTTGACCGCGATGAAGAGAATACGATTTTAGTCAATAATGAGATGCTTAAGAATCCAAATTCATCTGAACCGATGCGATACGATGAAACAATAACTTTTCCGAAAACAGATGAATGGGGGGAAATAAATGCCGGAACAATTAATTTAAAAGCCGGTGATAATATTATTCGCATTATGAGCAATTCAGGCGGAATAGAAATTGATAAAATTATTTTAAAGCCGAAGAAATAAAGTGCTGATTAAAATTCTATTATGGAAATTATTAAATTAAATAAATATACTAATACGGGCTTTTTGATTAAAAATGTTCCCGAAGATGGAAGCGATATTCTCTTTGATATGGCTTGCTCCGGCGATAGTAACCTTCAAAAAGAATTAGAAAAGCATGGCAGTTCGCCCGAACGAATAAAGCATATTTTTATAACACATTTTCATGCAGATCATTATTTTGCCGATGCTGCGTGGGAGTTAGTCCAAAAAAATGCAGTAGTTTATATGGAAAAAAGCAACTGGGAAAGTTATTACACTGAACCTTTAGTTGCCGACTTAATCCATTTTAACAAAAAAATAGAAGCTGCCGGAAAGGTTATACTTCTAAATCGGCGTGATAAAATTAAAATCGGGAACTATAAAATTGTGTGGGATAATTTTGACCATGCAAACGCAAGAAATTTAGCTTATAGAATAGATGATTTTTTTGTTACCGGCGATGCTCCCCTTCAGGACATTTTTAATGAAAAAAGCAAGTTCACAAACCGACTTTTATGTGCTGATAATCCTGTCATCAAAATTGCCGCTCTTAACATTAACCAAATTTCTGTTAACGATATGATTAAACGCGGCGAATCAAATGAACGAATTAAATATTTGAATAATCATACAGGTACATTGGAAAATCTGGAAACAGCAATGCGAAAAGATTTCTTCAAACCTTTCTTTATGAATTTAGATGTTATTATTCCGCATCATTTAAGATGTCGGCCTCTTGATGAAATGGCTGAAGCAATAACAGAAAAGTTAAATCAAATTAAAAAAGAATACGGATATAAATACGAGATAATTTTTTAACAAACTTATGAAAAATAAATTTTTAACATTTAACCTTTTAATTTTTTTTCTTATGATGTTATCCGGCTGTAGTTCTCTGCCAAAAGGTTCAAAACCAGTTTATATCCTCCCTCTCGGTGATTCAATTACTCAAGGTGGGAAAACTGATCGGGATGAATTTACATATCGTTATCCTCTGTATTGTATGTTGAAGGATGCGAATATTAATTTTAAATTTGTAGGTTCGTTGACAAACGGATTGCAGGAAGGTTCAAAATGGCC
>JAOZSF010000078.1 GCA_029939815.1 bacterium | reverse complement strand
CGCTCCCCTACTACCAAACAGCCACTCTGCCGGCTCTTGGCAAACAAGTTCTGGTTTGTTCTTTTGTTAATTGATTAAACATTTTTTCAATCAACATTTTATCCACAAGACTCTTTGCGCTCAGGTCAGGTTGTTGAATGCCCCGGCATTCGCGGGGTCTCCGACAATCGACAATATTTGTCGATTCAAACGGGTCGGTTTTATGGTCGTAAAACTCGAATTCATTTGTTTGCGGATACCAGGTTAATCTGTATCTGTCATCATAAATACTAATGTTGTGACGCTCGGGTTTTGGCGTGTAATGCTGAACGATAACCGGGAATTTTCTTCCGTATTTTTCTACAGAAATAACCGACTCGCCATGAACAAGTTTAGGGATTTCTAATCCTGCGAGTTCACAGATGGTTGGTAAAATGTCAACATTAGAAATTGTTTTACTAACCCGTTCAGGTAAAATTCTTTCAGGAGTTTTTAAGATAAATGGGACGTGGTTTAAGGATTTACAGCACGGAACACATTTCCCGTGCATACCAAAATCGCCGAGAAAATCTCCATGGTCAGAAGTGAAAATAACAATCGTATTTTCCCATTGACCGGTTTCTTTTAAAGTATCAATCATTTTGCCGACGTTCTCATCAATGAGTTTCATCATTGCGTTTGTGTATTGTCTTGCTCTTTTGAAAAGTTTCGGATTACTATTTTCAGCATCTCTTTTTTTTGCCAGATTTTTAAATGCTTCCGGTCGGTCTTTTAGATTTCCAGCCGAAAGTGGCGGAGTTAAAGTTTCTGAATTTTTAAATTCATCAGCAAGCTCTTTTGGCGGAACGAAAGGAGAATGTGGGTCAGGAAATCCGACCCACATAAGGAAAGGATTTTCGGAATTTTCATTTTCTTTAATTTTTTCACAGGCGACATCGCCTATCCAGGAAGAATTATGAAGTTCTTTAGGAATAACAGAGGGATAGAGCATTTTACATTCCGGGAATTCCGGTATTCTAATTTTTGCATCATCGCGAATTTTTTTCCAAATATCCGGATGGTTTTTTTTGAGCCATAAACCATAATGTCCGCCGATAAATTCGCCATGTCCGGTAGTAATATTTACATCATCAAAACCATAATAAGGACCGTGCCATTTTTCCATTTGTTCCGGATTTTCCTGCCATCTTTTTTCACATTCCATAAAGCCGGAATCGGGATGCGAAGCGTAAGGCGTAAAATGAAGTTTCCCGACCGCTTTAGTGTTGTAACCTGCATTTTTAAAAATGTCCGCGAAAGTAGTGATATTTGAAGCCACCCATTTACCCGGAAAAGCGTTTTTGCTGCTTTCGCTGATTTTAACATCTGTTGCTCTTGGCAAAGCGACCCCGTTTGTCCAAACGCCATGAACACTTGCGTGAAGCCCGGTAAGAACCGAAGCGCGTGACGGCTGACAGATAGAACTTGCCGTGATACAATTTTCAAAAATCGTTCCCTGTTTAGCGAGTGCGTCAATATTCGGAGTTTTCGCGAAGGGGTTTCCACAACAGCCGAGACTGTCGTATCTTTCCTGATCGGTAATGATAAAAAGGATATTTGGTTTCATTTTATTATTTTATTTTCAATTTGAGAATCAGCGGTAAAAGTATTAAAATTAATAAACATGGCTCAGGAACAATTCTTCCCGGTGTTCCTCCCGGTTCCCAGTTGTAAGGATCGTTGGCAAATTCCATTGCTGCAATTCTTTGTAATGAGTTGCTAACGCCATCGGCATCAGCGGGCCACGGCGGCACGTCGTCATACTCAACCTGTTCAACAAGAATGTATGGAACATTTGTAGTTTCCGTCTGGTCGGGTTTAAATAATTTTACCGCATCGCCGCTGTTTCCGAAACTGCGTAAACATGGCCCCCAAACCGGTACATCAATTGGAATATTAAATTTTGTTCGGAAAGCGTTTGGGTCAACTCCTTCGCCAACAACGACAACTAATCCTCCTGCTTTGATAATATTTCCTGTTTCAAAGTTATATGCGACTCCGGAATCATCTTTAATAATCCACGGTTCGGTATTGCTTACAGAATTGAAAAGCGGAATATCTTCATCGGAGAAATTATAGAGTTCAATATATTCTTCATCGGGTTTTCCGGGAGAATTATACATAAACTCATAAATAACAACCGGACCGATTTTCGGTTCTGAATTCACCGCTCCGGTACCCAAAATAAAATCATTACTGCGGGCGGGCGGGTCGCTTGCTTTAACATCTGTGCCAAAAGTAAGGTTGCTCATTGTAACAAAATGCGCGGAGCCGGAAGCCGTGATATAGCGTCCAAACGACATTCCGTTTTCGCTTGCGCCGAACGATTCGGATACATAATATGTCGGAGGGTTTTCAGAAGACGAGAGATGAACTTCTTCACCTTTTGAACTGAAGCGGAACCCATTGGAACCTGAACTGAACTGATATTCATAGAAGACGACATAGCCCGTTGCAGGAATAATAACGCCGCCCTGAATTTCGTATTTCTTTAAATTAGCGGCAGAATCGCTCAAAAACCAACCATCAAGGGCTATATCGTTTGAAGAACTGTTATAAAGTTCTACAGCATCTTGTAACGGCGGGTCGGTATGCGCCAGAAGTTCGTTGATGACAATTCCGTCGGTTGGAAGAACCGGGTCATCTTTTCCCGGCGAACCGTAAAGAAAAGAGCTTGGTCTCCAGGAAGATTTTTCGTTTGGGTCGCCTGTTAAATTTTTTAAGACGAGGGAGAAACCGTTGCCGTCAGTAGAAGCGAACCAACCGTCTCTGTAATAGACCGATTCGACGATAGAAGTTAATGAATCATAAACGGCGACAGTTTCGCCTCCATTGTTAAGTTTTCCGATAAATCTGCCTGCGATTTCTACATTAGGATACCTTGAAGTAAAGAAATCGGGTTGAGAAACGAGGACAGCGAACTCCCCTGTTCCGAGAATTGTATCATAAGGAAAATCGAAATAAATTCCGTCATTGAATTTTAAAGAAGTAAGCGGAAAAGGATTTTTGCCAACATTTTTAAGTTCAATAAATTCATAGTCACTTCCTCCGGGCGGATTATACATAATTTCCGTAATTCTCAAATTTTCAAAATCATTAGTGTTGAAAAAAACAGATTCGTTGAGCGCGCTCCACTCTCCGCCGGATAAAGTTCTTGATTTTAGATAAACGCTGTTTGTAAAAATAAGAGGCGAGGAATATTCCGCAGCATTTGCGGAAGGAGTTCCTGAATAAGGAGTTCTCGGCTCGCTGCCGTCGAGGGTATAATAAACCGTTCCTGAGCCGTTTTCATTTGTAATGGCGAGGGAAAAACCTGAATCAAAATGTCCGCCATATTGCGAAAAAGACGGTGCGTCAATATTCGGATAAAAACCTTCATTGCGGCATATTTGCAGGTAGTTTGTAGTTCGGTGAATGAGCCAGTCGGAAATAACATAATCGCGTTCGGCATCCCACTCGACATTTTTTGTATAGACGTAAGGATTTGTGGTCCATGTATCGCCCCATCTTGCGGATTCGGGAATAACGGCGCGTTCAATATTTCCCGCCATATCATACCATCTTTGCGAGAGCGGAGTTCTACTTGGATAATTAGTATCCCAGGAAATGTTATTCGGGTCAATGTATAAAACTCCGTTATTAAAACAATGGCGATGAACATGGTCGGCGTAAAGCAATTTGAATTCATCATTATCAGCAAGCTGCCAGAAAAGGTGGCCGGGATTGTTAGTATTGCTGCCTTTAATTTTTGTGATATTGATAACATTTTTTAAGTCGCCCAAGTCGCCAATTCCCCAAGGCGGTTCGAGGTATGAGACAGTCCATTCTTCATCCCATGCCATAAATTTGTATCCATTTCCTTCGCCGCGTTTTCTTACCGCGCGCCAATTATGTCTTGGCCAGTCATAATTAGCGGCCCAGTGATTCAGGATAGAATAATCGACAAATCTGCTAACATCAAGATACTCGTGAATTTGCGCGTATTGAGAAGAGGAACCGGTCCAAGAATCTGGGTGAACAATATCAAACATTTCGTCCCAGGCGATTCTATCGCCGTTAATAACTTTTCCGTTATCAGAACCGTCTTCACTTTCCCCTGCATTCATCGCATCATAGCTGTCTTTATCGCCGCCGAAATAAGAAGCTGCAAAAGATTCGTCCGGTCGTTCGGTCAAAATATAAAGCCCCCAGTACATTCCGTTGACATAAAGATGGACATGTCTTGAATGTCCGCAAACTTCCCCCATATCGTTTTGAATATTTCTAATAAAAGGGTCGCGTAAATATTGTGATTTAGATTCTTGTCCGTTGATAGTTCCCGCCCAGCCGAAATTAAAGCAGCTTCTTAAGACAAGAGTATCGAAAGAATCGATTTTGGAATCCGGGAATATTTTTTCTTTGAGTTTTGTTTTTCCGTATTCTTCTTTGAAAAGGAGTCGAAAACTGTGTTTTGGACTAAAGCATGTGTTTCGGCTATATCCGCCCTGAATTCTTAATCCGCAGTTAATTTGAAAACTTTCGCTGCCGGCAGGATCAATAAGTTCCGCTGAAGCTGCACGTTCCCAAAGGTCACCGTGTTGTGATGAGTTCGGGTCGATATAAATTCCGTTCGGCCCGAACAAATCTTCAGTTGGAGCGACAATAGAAATAGATGGAATTGAAAGCAGGTCGTTTGTAAAAGTAGAAGAATAAGCCGGATCATTAACAACTTTAGAATCTATAGAATAATCACCCATAAACATAGATCCGATTTCGTAAGGGAAATCCCAGCCGTAAATTTCTCTGTATTTGTTTGTTCCGTACCAAGGTTTTTTGACAGTTCCCCAGTTTGTCGGATATCCGTCCCCTGTCTGAGTCAAAACATCAACGGGAAAGATATAAGTTTTAGTTTCTACCTCGCTTCTTATTGTGCTGTTAGAAAAAGTTGCCGCACGGAGACAAGTGGTGTTTGAAATAATTATCGGGGAAATATAATCAAATCCGTTAGTTTCAGTCGGTTCACTGCTGTCAGTTGTGTATCGGATTTGACAACCGACAGAAATTGTCGATAGAGTTACAACGTTAGGCGCGAAAAAGAAGCCGTGTTTTAAGCTGAAATCCGGCTGTTCCGGTTTGTCAACTTTTTCAAGATAATCAAGCTGAACCTGAAGGATAAAATCACTGCTGTTAGAAGTTAAATTAAAACCCTGAACAGCAATCACATTAGTTCCTTCAACAAGATAATTATGAGGACTGTATAAAGTATAAGGTTCTATGTTTTCCGCTTCGTGATTTATTGGAGCGGTAGAGTTGTAATTAGGAGGATCGGGTGCGTTGAGAGATGAAACTTCATATCCGTTTATCCAGATAATAATTCCGTCATCATACCTTAAATTTAAAAGAAGATTTTCTATGACATTAGTGTCGGAAATAACAAACTTTTTTCGCAAATAAACAGTAAGATAACTGTCTTGCATGTCATTCAGAACAGTATTGCAGGTGGCGGCTTCGTGTGCTGCAGAGCCATAACCGAAAGGTCCTTCGCCGGAACTCCACGCGGAATCATCAAAATCACTTTCCCGCCAGGCGGATACAGGCGCTGAAGGTTCGACAGTTCCTTTAAAGAATTTAAAGGTATCGTTTGTATTGACAAGTTGCCCGTCAGCAAGCGCTGCTGAGCAGAAAATTAAGATTAAAAAAATTATAAGAAGTTTTAGCATTCAACATGGAAGTAATAATCGCGAGAATAATATAGGGTCATCAAACGCAATCCCATTATTTTTGTGCATACGTTTGAGTAACTTTTTCAATAATTTGAATTTTATCTTTGCCGGATTTTTCCGGGTTGATGACAACTACACATCTGACACTTCTGTTAGCTTCAATTTTATCGCCTTCGTTAAATTTACCGTCATTGTTTGTATCTTTAATTGTTTGGGCAATTATATTTAACGTATAAGCCGAAGTGTCAAGACAAAGCAGATTCGCGCATCGTTCAAGAATATCTATTGACATGCCTTTTACCTTAAGCAAATCTCCGAGTTTTTTATATGGTTTCAGAACTGCTTTGCCGTTATTATTAATACCGAGGACAATATTTTGTGCAAGTTCTTTTTTTATGCCGGGAAGACTTCTCAGCAAACGCTCAGGCGCAGTATTAACATTCACTCTGCCAACAACCGGCACCGGGGTTATTACCGCGTAATTAAACCATGCGTAACCTGACTGCACCCGTTTTTGCGCTTTAACGCCTTGTTTTCCGGCATCTTTCAATCCAGCTTCCATAACGTCATGGGAGATAAGTTTCATTTTAACGCCGCCTTCATCGGAGATATTTTGAGGTTTAATTTTCCCGGCATAGAAGCAATCTTCTTTGAGGTACTGTTTCCTTTTGCACAATTTTTCATAACCAATATCATTTCCGTTTTCGTCTTTATCAAAATTCCATAAAAATACATCGATGGGAGAATTATAATTCTCTTCCAAAAATTCCGTGGTGTTAATACCGTCATTTAATCCAAAAATGTATAAATCGAACTCTCCTTTTACAGGCACTTTCCGCTTCCAGTGCCATTCGCCTTCTTTGTTACTCTTTCGAGTGTAGCATAAAGGTGAATTATAACCGGGCCCTATTGAAAATCTGTCGCCGCGCGCGGGACGAAGAGATTTTCTTCCGGGAACGGATTTCGGACTGGAAGAATTTTTTGAGGTCGTAAGTTTAAGCTGTCTTTTCGAATTATCAAAGATCGGGAAACTTTCACCGGCAAGTTTCCCGGTCATAAATCTCAGTGTATGATTTTTCCATTGTCCTTTCTGCCAGTTTCCTATTGATGATACGACTGCTTTACCGCTTGAACTTTTTACAATCCCGATTCCCGCATCCCAACCCTTCCTTTCCGCCTGTTCATCAGCGGCTTCCAGTCTAATTGAAGAATTGCCGAAAACGCTGAGCATAGATGAGATTGCGCGATTAGCTCTTCCCTGTCCGCTGCCGCCGCCGATATTGACGAAATCTTTTGAGGTACGGATTTTCTTAAGTTCCGCCGCGCTTACGAAAGGTCCGTCTTTAACGAAAGCGGGATTTTTAACTTTCCCTTTCATGGATTTATTAATAGCGAGTTTTTTCTTTCCGGAAATTGACGGTTTACGTGTAACTGTCCAGTTATAATGAGTCGGGTCTGTTTTTTCAGTACTTCTGCCGAACCATTTTTCCGGTTCACTTTCCAGATATCCGTAATCAATTGTTCGTGAAACAATCTGATTGTACTCATCTTTAAGCGTCATACTTACAACACCGCCTTTCGCCGGAAGACCGAGAATCATGATTTGATTAGCCGGATTAGCAAATCGTCCTCCTGACGGTTTGAAATGGTCTGCATCCCAAGAGCCCCCGGCGATAAATTCTATCCAGTCGGGACCGTTTTTTTGTATTTCATATCTTGACCCGGTTGCTGTGGCAATTCGTCCGTTTCCGTCGCGTCGTGTTGCCTCAAATATTTCGCCTTTAAATTGATTAGGTCTCCATCTTTCATTTTCGAGTGTAATAGTAATATTTTTTCCTTTAGCTTTAGCGTCTTTAATTTTGTATTGAATGCCCCATGAATCACTCGGGATTTCCCAAACGGGATTTTCCTGACTTGCATTATTACCCCATGAAAAGTTTGGTTCTCCACCGCTGAAAGCATTTTTAAATAAAGGCAGATTATTTACAAGATAAAAATATCCGTTACCGTCAATTACCGGATTAGAATCAGGATTCTTGCCGTTTAAATTGTAACCTAAACCGTAGTCAATTATGCCAATGTCATTCGCAAT